>DASQPM010000085.1:0-4096 GCA_035643935.1 Pyrinomonadaceae bacterium
CAGCAGAAATCTGGTGGACGAAAGGTGCACGCCACGCACGCGCAGAATGTACCCAGGATAACCTTCGCCGACCCAGTACTCTTCCGCGACGTGAATTAAATAGGTGAGCGGAAAAAACCATGACCATAGATCGATAACCCCCAGGGGCCTCTCGTGATTTTTCAGATCCATAATTGAGCAAAACTATTTGCAGTATCGTGCGTCAATGAAATCATTTTCGAGCAACAACAGTTATACCAGAAGTCGGCGTACTTAAAAGAAACAAAAAAGGATTCAAGCAGCTTGGTACATTCTCAAAAAGCTGAAGGTCTGGCGCGTCGCCTCGGTTTATTCGACGCCACAATGCTGGTGATGGGCGGCATCATCGGCTCGGGAATTTTTATGAACCCGGCGGTAACCGCTCGCCGCGTTCACACGACATTTTTGCTTCTGGCTGTTTGGGCGCTAGGTGGACTCGTCGCACTCGCCGCCGCATTCATTTGGGCGGAGTTGGCAACGGCGCGCCCTGAAGTCGGTGGGCAGTATGCTTATCTGCGCGAGGCCTTTCATCCGCTTGTAGCTTTTCTGTATGGCTGGGGGTTGCTGCTGGTAATTCAAACCGGCGGCATGGCTGCTGTCGCCATAACCTTTGCGCGTTACTTTCTGGAACTGACCAACCTTCATGCGGCTGACGGCGTGGTGGCAGCGCTGGCGCTGGCAGTGTTGACCATCGTCAACTGCCTTGGGGTGCGCGCGGGCGGCACGGTGCAGAGTTTCCTGATGGTTCTGAAGATACTGGCGATCGTCGCACTTGTTTTGTGTGGTCTCTTTCTAACGGGTCCGGGTAGCACGAACGGAATTTATGTTGTGGCGGGTGGCTTTGGCGCGCCCGACATTGGCGGCGGTCTCAAAGCCTCGTTAGCTTTCCTGACGATGATAGGTACTGCAATGGTGCCAGTGCTGTTTGCGTACGGCGGTTGGCAAACCGCAACTTTCGTGGCCGGCGAAATCCGCGAACCAGGAAAGAACCTGCCGCGCGCGCTCGTCATCGGAGTGACGGCCGTGGTCGTCCTTTATCTTGCCGTGAATTTTGTGTGTGTCAGGGCACTCGGAATTTCCGGACTCGCAAACACGACGACGCCGGCGTCAGACGTCATGCGAATGGCATTGGGCCCGACGGGCGCCAGACTAATTGCCGCTGGGATTGCGATTTCCACGCTGGGCTTCCTGAGCCAGAGTATGTTGACAGCGCCGCGAGTCTATTTTGCTATGGCCAGGGATGGACTATTTTTTGGTGCGGTAGCGAAACTGAACCCGCGCAGTCGTGTTCCCGTCATCGCGATTGTGATGCAAGGTTTGCTAGCGACCGTCATTGCGCTTTCGGGCAAATATGAGCAGATTCTTAACTACGTTGTTTCCGTAGATTTCATTTTCTTCGGTTTGACGGCTATGTGCGTCTTCATTTTCCGGCGCCGGTTGCAAGGAACGCACATTGACGGACCGTTAGCGCGAGTGCCCGGCCATCCGCTAACCACGGCTCTCTTCATTGCTGTTTGTTGGCTCGTAGTGATCAATACTGTCTATCAATATCCGCGAAACACTTTGATAGGCTTGGCAATTCTGCTGGCGGGAATCCCTGCATACTTTCTATGGCAACGAGGGCATCGATCATGACCGCTCAACGCGAAGCGCACGCCTCGGATTATATGCAGTGGGCCAAGACGCGTTCGCGCGCGCGTTTTAATCTCGCTACCAGCGGCCTGGATAATCTTGAGCTAAATGATCTCAACGTCAGCCTTAGCGATCTTGAGTTAACGGGATCGGATAGCTACGGCTACCCGCCCTTACTTACTGCGATTGCCAAGAGATTGAACGTCCACACGGATTCGATAGTCACGGCGACGGGAACTTCACTCGCAAATCATCTGGCCATGGCGGCGATCATCAATCCGGGCGACGAAGTCTTGATCGAACAACCCAGCTACGAACCATTGCTGGCACTGGCGCGTTACCTCGGTGCAAACATCCGTCGTTTCCCGCGGCGCTTCGAAGACAGTTTTGCAGTTCTACCCGACGAGATCGAGAAGAACATTTCGCCGAACACACGGCTGATTGTGATCACCAACCATCACAATCCAAGTGGCGTGTTGACTAACGAGAAAACCTTGCGTGAAGTAGGCGAGCTGGCGCAGCGTGTGAATGCGCGAGTGTTGGTTGATGAAGTTTACCTTGAATCGATGTTTGATCGACGGCCAGCCACCGCCCTGCATTTGGGCCCGCAGTTTATTACGGCCAGCAGTTTGACCAAAGCTTTTGGACTGAGCGGGCTGCGCTGTGGGTGGATCGTGGCTGAACCAGCACTTGCGCGGGAGATCTGGTTGTTGAACGACTTGTTCGGAGTAAACGCCGCGCATCCTGCGGAGCGTTTGAGTGTTTGCGCTTTTGAGCAACTTGATAGAATTTCGGCAAATGCAGGGGCTCGCTTGGAAACTAACCGAGCGTTGCTCAATGAGTTTCTCGATACGCGCGACGATCTGGGAACGGTTCGAACCGGTTCGGGCACGATAATGTTTCCGCGTGTGCGGCAGGAGAGTTCAGAAAGCCTTTGCCGTTTGCTAAACGAAAAATATGAGACCTCGGTTGTGCCGGGCAGCTTCTTCGAAATGCCGGCGCATTTCCGCATCGGCTTAGGTGGTTCAACGGAAGTTTTGGTTGAGGGACTTCAGCGGCTTGGAGCGGCGCTTGATGAACTAAGATCGTAGCTCCTGGGATCGCGGGCGTCCCGCCCGCAATGAACGCGAAGCGCGAACAACCGCGCGTTATCACCCCCTTTCATTTCACTGAGTGGGCTTCTTCGTTGCCGCGCTGAATAAAAGCCATTGATACAAACTTTCCGCCGCCTCAATGCCGGCGGCTTCAGGCGTCATTTTCACCGGCGTGCCGTTCGGCCAATTACTCTTGCGCAAGCGGCCGCTGCCAACACCCTGAAAATAAACTTTCCCTTGAGTCTGCTTTTTTCCTGAATGCGGGGCAAATAGGAAATACTCGATCTCCAGGTCCTGTGAATTCAAGATGATTGTTCCGCCTGCATAACGGTCGATATCGAATGTAAGTATCACAACTGGATCCGTTGTTTCGGTCTTCGCGCGCGCGGCTGCCTGCGATTGTTTCATGTCGCCAATCGAGGAGCATTCAATATTCGCGTATTCATTGAGGCGTTTGATGAAACTGGCGAATACCGCATCTTCCGTTTGCAAATGTTTGTGCGTCGTTTGCCTGGCAACCAGCAGATGAGTCTTTTGCTGCGCAGGTCCGCTTGACCTGGCGGAGTTTGTATTAGGAGCTTCGACCGCAGCTGGAGGAGGGCCTGGTAATTTTGAGGCGCGGCGTCCAGATTGTGAATGCGAAACGTCCGAGAAGACTAAAAGCAGCAACACGAGCAAGGCGACGAATCGGATTTTCTGATCGGCATAAAGCATTTGACAGTCAGCCTCCCCAGTCAGATTTCATTCCAGTGGTTGCTCCTTAGAAGCTTTGCATAGCAGACAAGGTTGCGTGCCATATTCATGGTCATCGTTTCTACATCTCTTTTCCTGGACGCTTTTCGCCTCAGCGTGGCAGGTTATAGAGTTTGATAGCGTTCTCTCGAAACACCATCTGCGCCAAGTCGAGCGCCTGATCGCGCGTGACCTCGTGATCCGCCATCATGCCTGTTAGCGCCAGAGCCACTGCCTGGCGCGCGGTTGTCGTGGATAGCCAGGCCACCTCCGGCCAGTCGATTTCCGGTCCAAATGAGAAGGCATCGGTACCGAAAAGAATCTTGTCCGGATAAGCCTCAAGCCAGTTGCGCAGCACTTCGCTAAGCTCGCGCGGATAAATGAAAAACGTTTGCGCGGAAAAGTCTGCGTAAACATTCGGTTTACTCAGCAGCGACGCAGTCTCTTTCGTAAACGGATAGCCGCCATGAATAATTACGAAGTTAGTCTTTCTGAGCGCAGGATCGTTGAATGCCGATTCCAGCAGCAAGGGGTTACTGCCGCTCTGCTTATAAAAAGCGCCGACACCGCTGATAACGTGGATATGCACAGCGAGACCAAGCCGGCCGGCCTCACGAGCG
>DASQPM010000086.1:0-4625 GCA_035643935.1 Pyrinomonadaceae bacterium
CGGGATACCGCCCGACTTGCCGCCGCAAGATGTTCGCAGCGCGTTGACATTTGCGGTCGTGGGCGCGGGCGCAAGTGGCGCTGAGCTTTCCACAAAGATGGCCGATCTATTACGCGACGCTTTCGAGCGGCGCGCGCTGCGTGGCGAACCGCGAATTCTGTTGATCGAGATGGGTGACAAAGTTGTTCCCGGCATGGGCGAAGAGATTCGCACCTTTGTCGAAAGTGCTCTGCAGAAATCACGCGTTGAGCTGCACACGCTGACGCGAGTCTTACGTGTTACAGAGAACAGTGTGACTGTCGAGCACAACGGCGCGCAGACAGAAACCAAAACAGCGGGAACGGTTTGGGCCGGCGGCGTGTTAATGAACCCGTTGATACAAAACCTCAAGGTAGACAAAACTGAGCGCGGTTTATTGCGCGTCAAACCGACGCTTCAGCTTGTGGGCCACGACCAGGTGTTCGCTTTGGGTGACATTGCTTACTTTCCTGACGCTACCCCGACACTCGCCGGCACGGCACAACTAGCTTTACAACAAGCCCGTCTCGCCGCCCGCAACCTAAAGTCATTGCTCGCCGGTGAAGAACTTCATACAAAACACTTCGAAGAACTTGGCGAAGCGGTTAGCCTGGGAACTGAGCGAGCGGCCGTACTGGCGGGAGGTAAAGCGTTTGGTGGACCACTCGCGCGGCAGGCGCGGTTTGCCATGTACACATCGCGTTTACCGACTTGGCATCATCGTCTGCGCGTGGGTGCGAGTTGGTTTTTTGAAGGCACAGCGCCGCGGCCTCTATTGCCGCTTGGAATTCAGAGGTAGTCGTGACCGGACGAGCACGGGATTCCAAACAAATCATAGTTTCCGCCACCTACTCGGCATTCAGCATTCTCCTGATTTCCTGCGCGAGTCCGTCGAGTAACAACCAACCGCCGAATCTCAACCGGCACGACACGGCGGCAGCATCCCCTGAGCCCTCTTCGTCTGCAACTCAAACTCCAATCGCTGGTCAACCTCCTGCAAGCCAGGCTTCCGAAACTCCACCGCCGGAAAGCACCGAACCTGCCGCCGACACAACGCTGGCTGGCAGTTATGTTGGCAGAGTAAAACTGATCATTCCGGTTCAGGGTGTGCGACCGGATCAATTGCGGGACACGTTCATGGATGCGCGGACCGAAGGCCTGGTCCATGACGCCATCGACATCCCGGCCGCAGCCGGGACTCCGGTGCTCGCGGCTGCCGACGGCGAGATTGCAAAACTTTTTCAAAGTGAGCGTGGAGGCACGACCATCTACCAATACAGCGCCGACAAAAAATTGGTTTACTACTACGCCCATTTGCAACGCTACGCCGACGGCCTGGCGCCGGGAAAATTTGTGCGCCAGGGCGAGGTCATCGCCTACGTCGGCGACACGGGAAACGCGGGCGCCGGAAACTATCATCTGCATTTCTCAATCTCCGTAATTTCCAATCCCGCGCGTTATTGGGAAGGCACAAACATCAATCCTTATCCGCTGCTAAGAAATAGCCGATAGTTCAGAGTCCAACAGTCCAACCTTTAGGTTGCTGGTCACGCCGGCACAACTTCACGGACAAATACTCGATGTGCCAGTCTCACAGGTCAGGAAGGGTGGTTTACCCCCGCTGATCGAGTGCCACTCAATCCGAGCGGGGGCAAGCCACCCTTCCCAACCATGAGCTTTTGCTTCTTGAATCCTTCGGTGACTAACAAAGGCTGCCAGCTAAAGTTCTCTGCGCACCGTTCGCTAATCGTGCAAACACAGTTGCCCGAGTGTGGATTTCAATGCGAACAAAACGGTGCACCACCCGCGATCTGCGTGGGAACGCTCGTTGCTAGAGTTTGGTGCTCGGATGAGTATGGCCATGCTTTACAGCGCCAGCCAATGGCCGACTCCGAACACAAAGGATTCAAAACATGAAGACTATTTGTAACTTATCTCTAAGCCTGATTGTCACGCTCGTTCTCATCTCTGCCGCCGGTTGTGTGACTGAGCCTGCTAACAATTCCAACAGCGCCAGTCCATCGCCCGCTGCTTCGCCTTCGCCTTCAGCCACTGCGCGCAGCGCGCTTGATGTTCCGGTGACCTTACCGGTACTGGATGCTCTCCTTTCTGACGACGCCTTTCGCGCGAAAGTAAAATCACAAGTCGCACTCAGCGATGCGGAGATGGCGCAAGTACAGAAGATTGCCGCGGAAGAAGTTACCAAACTGCGGCAAGCGAATGCTGAAGATCAAACAGGAAGCGCGGAAGAGTCGCGGCAACGCGCGGCCGAAGCGATACGCGGCGCCGTCGGCGAAGAAAAAGCGCAACAGCTTTTCGCGCTGGCTCGCGAGTACTGGGTGAAGGGCGGCGACACATCGGCTTCTGACAAAACCGTTGAAAGTTCAAGCCCATCCGCGCCAAACGTAGTTCCCAAAGACACGCGTGTAGTAGTAAACATTCCCGCCTATCGCATGGACGTTTTTCGTGAAGGCGAGCTGGTAAAGTCCTACAAGATCGGAATTGGCTATCCGGAATTTCCTTTGCCCACCGGAATGCGGAAAGCACAAAGCATCATATTCAATCCGACCTGGACTCCGCCCGACGAACCCTGGGTCGCAAAGATGAAGAATGTCAGCGTCGGTGAGAAGGTTGAGGCCGGCAGTAAACTGAATCCGCTTGGTCCAATCAAGATTCCGATTGGCTTGCCTTCGCTGATCCACGGAGGCAAATCGCCGGCGAAGTTAGGAACATTTGCTTCGCACGGCTGCGTTGGCTTAACCACGCCGCAAGTGCAGGATTTTGCGAAAGTGCTGGCGCAAACCTCGGGAACAGAACTTTCAGACGCTCTTATTCAGTCGCACCTGAAAGACAAGACGCAGACGAAGGTTGTGAAGTTGGACCATGCCGTGCCAGTGGAGCTGCGCTATGAAACAATTGTCGCGGAAGATGGCAAGCTGCACATCTACAAAGACGTTTACGATCAGGATTCAAACACTGAAGAAAATCTGCACGCAGTGTTGCAGGCCAATGGCGTTAACATGCAGGACCTGAGCGAAGCGGAACGCACGCAGGTGTTGGCTGCGCTTAACGCAATGTCGAGTCACCCACAAAGCGAGACTGCTGCGAAAGTCGCAACGATCGCTCCATCTCCATCAACTGCGGTGAATTCAAAGATGAACAGAGCGGAGAAAAAGTCTGCGGTGGCAAAGACAAAAACGATCGCAAAAAATCAGAAGGAAGTTGTGATTGAAATAGCCGCGCTGAAAGGCAAAGGCTATCCGATCGCTGTGAATCTCGACACTGGTACCGGCAAACCGCCGGCTCTGCTGGCGAAAGCGAGCAAGCCGCTGTGATAAGTGGCACAGACTTAAGTCTGTGCTACTTACGAATGCTTCTTTTTACAGGGAAGTGAAGGTCAGGCAGCACTCGCCGCTTCGCAGGAATCGAGTTCGGGAGCTTCTTCAATCGGCGCGCCGGCTTCGCCAAAATACGGGCGGTCATTCTCAATGGCTTCGAAATATTCCTCGATGCGATTGAGAATTTCATCGACCGAATGTGAGTGATAAAGCGAAGTGCGAAACAGCGCGCCGCCCTGCAAGCCGCGCGTGAATTGTCCGGCGAGTTGTTTCATGCGATTGATCGCCGGCGTCACGGGCATGTCTTCACGCAACATGTCGAAGTACTCGTGCAGGATTGCGCGTTTATCGGCAAGCGTCGGCTGAAAGATTTCGCGTCCATTCATCGCATCTTCAATCTGGCGGAAGATCCAGGGATTACCCATTGCGCCGCGTCCAATCAAAACGCCGTCACAATTCGTCTCGCGAAAACGCGCAAACGCCTGGTCAATCGTCGTCACGTCGCCGCTGCCTGAAACCGGCACGCTGACAGTTTCTTTGATCTGCTTCACAAGGTCCCAATTTGCGAGGCCACGATAACCTTGCTCCTTCGTGCGACCGTGCAAGGCAATGTGTTCGACGCCACAGGCTTCGGCGAGTTTGGCAGTATCGATGGCGTTGATCGTGTGATCGTAAAAGCCGGCGCGAATCTTAATCGTTAGCGGAATCTTGATCGCCTTCTTAATCTCTTTGAGAATTGTTTCGAGCCGTGAATGATCTTTCAGCAAGCCTGAACCGCCGCCATGCTTCACAACTTTGGGCGCTGGGCAGCCACAGTTGATATCGAGAATGTCGGCGCCGATTTCTTCCGCCATCTCCGCGGCCATACGCATGCGTTCCACCTGGCCGCCAAAAATTTGCACCGCAAACGGCCGTTCGTCTTCGTAAAAGCGCATCTGCCTTTTGGACTTGGGATTGCTGCGCGTCAAGCCTTCGACCGAAATGAACTCGGAAACACTCAAGCCTACGCCGCCACGCCGCTTCAGCAGGCGGCGAAACGAAACGTCGGTCACACCGGCCATCGGCGAAAGGATCAACGGCGGAGTGATCTCGATGTCGCGAATCTTGAATGGTTTGATTTCCGGTGCCATTTGTTTGACTAGACTCTAACTAATGTCTCCGCCGATGGACAAGTCTGCGATCGAAATGGTGACCAACGGATGGGGTTCTCTGCGCCACTTTTGGGCGCAAGCCGTTAGGAGGTCAGATAATAGTGTCGATGGGCGCCTC
>DASQPM010000087.1:0-2902 GCA_035643935.1 Pyrinomonadaceae bacterium
CAACACGATCGTGAAGAATTCTTACAGCCGCACCATATTCTGCTTCTGTTGAATGGCTTTGCTCAGTCTTCGATTTCAGATCTGCAAACGACAGACCCTGGCCGCGCACTTCGCGGTAAATATGCGCCAGCCCATCCGCTAATCTTCCTCGTCCCACTCCCAGCGTCAGCCGGGAGATTTCCGCGTGGTTTGCGCTCAAAAATTCAGTTAACACCTGCTCGACCGTCACCTCGAGCAGCATCTGCGCGCGATGCTCATCCAGCAGAATGAATTGGGGATCGACCCCCGCTTCAACCGGAAACTCGCGCAACAGGCGTGCGCAAAAACCGTGAATGGTCGTGATTACCGCGCCGTCAAGCGTGCGCTTGTAATTCAACCAGCGCTTTCGTTCTTCGCCTGACACGATTTGCAGAATGTGGTTGAGGCGTGATCGCAAACGCTCGCGCATTTCGTTCGCGGCGCGATTCGTGAAAGTAATGGCGACAATTTGATCAATCGAAAGCTTTTGCGAACGCAGAATGTGCAGGTAACGCTCGACGAGGACCATCGTCTTGCCCGAGCCTGGACCGGCAATGACCGAGATGTGCCGGCCAAGCTCGTACGCGGCCGTCGCCTGTTCCGGTTGTAACTGTCGCTCGGGTTCCATTAGCAAAAGACCATCCGCAGATTACGCAGATTACACAGACTCAAAAAAGCTTGGCGCATGTCTCAATGGCTTTTCTTGAGAATCTGTGTAATCGGCGTAATCTGGGGATTCATTTCTTCCTGTCGATCCGGTATCGCTCGTAACGACATACTGCGGAGAAATCACAAAACCGGCACGTCTTTTTCTTCTCTGAAGGATTGACGTAAAACTGCCCGGCACGCATGTGATCGAGAAAATCCCAAATCTTCGCAATGGCATTAGCGCGAATTTGTTGCCATTCAGCGTCTGACATTACGCCGCTGGTGCGCGCGCCGATGCCCGAATAATTCAACGCCGCCGCGCGGTGCAGGCCACGGTTGCGCCGCTCGCTGCCGCCGCGAATAACGTAGTAGCCACCGCCGGCAATCTGGTGATCGGTAAGCAGCAACTTTTCCAGCGCCTCGAGATAGATCGGCAACTGCAGGCTGCGGCCTGACTTGATGTCTTCAAGACTTGCGCCCGAGGACAGTTTGTAATCATAAGCAATCAACGTCTTGTCCCGGGCCACATCAACGCGATCGATTTGCCCGCTGATTTTAAGCGTTTCCTTACCAGCAGAAGTTGTTCTGGTTAACTCCAGCGGTTCCGGTTTCGAATTGGGATCGCGCGCCGACGACCTTGGTCCACCAAAGGCAAGTTCAAAATATTTCGGTACAACACCGGCTGCCGCAGATTCTTCCTGGATTTCCAGTTCATACAACAGCACTTGATCCAGCAGGATCTTGCGAATCTCTCGATCGATTTTCCAGATCTGTTTGTTGAGCGGCGGCACTACGCGCTCATGCTCGTTGAAAACGTCATCAGCGACCTTTGCAAGTTCCTGCCGGAGTGCCTCGCGATCAACTTCCGTCAGACGCTCGCCACGATGGCGCTCGAAAAACCGGCGCAGAATGTCGTGCAACAGTTTGCCGGCATCGATGGCCTGCAGATCCAACGCCGCTTCGCCACGCGGCTCCAGCTTCAAAACGCGCTGGCCAAAAAAACGATAGGCGCAGTTGCCAAAGACGCCGAGCCCGCTGGCGCTTAGCACATAGTCGGCGCCAAACCGCTGTTGCAGTAACGCGATCAAATGTGGATCGGTAATCTCGCCGTCGTATGGGCCAAACGTCGTACGCGCGCGTTCGTGCTCAATCTCGATACGGCGGAACGCGGATTCAGTTAACACGCTTTCGCGGTGGGCCAGATCCAACATTTTACTAATGCGCGTCTCCGGCATCAGCTGCTGCTTATCCCCGCGATGCAGGTGACGTTCCTGCTGGCGCACGAGCGCTACACCCACCTCGCCGGTAGTTGAAGCGTGCTGCCATTCCTTGCCTTCATAGTCGCGGCGAACTGTTTCCGCGTTGATCGCCAGGGGCGACACCGCCCGCCGCAGTTCATCGACGTAATAAGAAGCAACCGTTTCCGCGTCGTCTTCCAATAACAGCGGCCGCGTTAGATATAAACGCTCGGTGGCGCGGCAGGCCGCCTGATAAAAATAGTGTTCCTCTTTCAGCAGCGTGGCCGGGGAAATGTCTTCCAGTGTGATGCCATAGCGCTGTAAGCGCTCGCGTTCTTCGTGTGGGTAGATCCAATCGCGCGAGGCACGCAAGGGGAAACCGCCTTCGATCAAACCCGCTACGAAGATGGCGCGGAAACGAAGACCGCGCACGTCGGTAGCTTCGAGCACTGCCAGGCCGCTGCGATCCGCGACGCCAAACACCTGTGACTGCGAATTCAAACAGCGACGCGCTTCTTCAATGAAGGTCGACATTCTGGTCGTCGAATGTTCCTCGCCGCCGGCGCCAATCTCGATGCTTTTAATGGCCGCCGCAAAAGCGCGGCGCAGCGCTTCGAGGCTGTTGAAGTTCAGCATCGCATGCGGCAGCTCTTCATCTTCCACCAGGTTCTTTACGCGCCGGGAGATTTGCTTCCGAAAACTGAATTGCTCGAACAGATTCATCACCGCGCGGCGCAATTCGGCCGGCTTACCTGTCCACTGCAGCGCTTGAACGTGCGCCGCAAAGGCCTGAACTACCAGCGCGGTCCAGGCGAGAGCAGCCGGATGCACATCGTGCGACGGACGTCTTTTCTTTTCGACATCTTTGTCTTCAACTTTTGCCGTTTCCGCGTTCTCAATCTGGTCGGCTTCATCTGCCTCGCGCGAAGATTCGGCGTTGTCAATATTCAGCAGTTCGAGCGTGGCCGCTGCCGTTGGCAGTTCCTTAATCAACTTAC
>DASQPM010000088.1:0-4811 GCA_035643935.1 Pyrinomonadaceae bacterium
AGAAGCAGATCCCCAGACGTGTTGCAGGGTTGGTAGCACTTTGGCTAAGACCCTGTTGCGGAGCGATGCTTTAATCTAACACGAAAAGCTGATTTGAATCGAGGTTGTTTCGCAGATCGGCATCGTCAACTCTTTGGCAGACATACAATCTCTGTTACGCTGGATTATTGTCTTATCACAAACAATTCGGACAAGCAGTTTAATAACATTTCATGAAGCGAGTCATAATTATAGGCGCTGGCGGCCATGGCCGTGAGGTGGCGGATATATTACATCATCAGGCGCAGAGTGATTCTGACTTAAGCGTCCTGGGTTTTATTGATGAAGACCGGACGCTTCACCATCGAGTTATCAGCAGCTTGCCGGTGCTGGGTGATTGGTCGTGGTTTCAGACGGTCGATAGAAACGAGATCGCCGTCGTTTGCGCGGTAGGACTACCTCAGATTCGCAAACGGCTGACCGAACAGGCCAGGTCAATCGGCTTGTCATTCGTCAATGTGATCTCGCCGCTCGCGCATCTTTCGCCCTACGCAAAGATCGGAGAAGGTTTGATGATGTTTCCGCATAGCGTCGCCGGCACGAATAGTTTCATAGGCGACCACGCCATCGTCAATGCAGGCGCCACCATCAGCCATGACACGAGGGTTGGCCGCTACGCCACCATCAATCCCGGTGTTCATTTGGCTGGCAATGTGTTAATCGGGGACGGCTGCTATTTGGGAATAGGTTCAAGCGTCATTCACGGCGTTTCAATCGGCGCGTGGACGACGGTGGGCGCTGGGGCTGTCGTCATTAAAGATCTGCCGGACAATGCGACCGCTGTCGGAGTACCGGCTACAGTGATAAAAGCAAAAGAAGAAGCATGCCATGAGTAGTCGAATGGCCATACTTGGAAATAGCCCGATTTTCGAGCACAAAGTTCAGATTAATAAGCCGCTCCTGCCCGACTATGACGAACTCGCCGCGCCGATTCGCGAGATATTTGAGAGCAGGGTATTGACCAAGGGGTATCGACTGCGAATTTTTGAGGAACTCGTGGCCGAACATCTGGGAGTAAGAAATGCAGTGGCAGTCTCAAGCTGCACCACCGGTCTGATGTTGGCTTACCGGGCTCTCGGACTGACGGGTGCTGTCATTGTCCCCAGCTTCACCTTTATGGCGACCGTGAGCGCATTGGTGTGGGCTGGCTTACGTCCGATCTTCGCAGATGTTGACTCGGACACTATGAATCTAAATTCCGCTGCTGCAGAAGCAGCCATCACTCAGGAAGTTTCCGCTATTGTCGCGGTGCATAATTCAGGCAACCCGGCTGATGTTGACTACTTGAGAGCGGTAGCAGAACGTCACCATCTGCGATTAGTTTTTGACGCGGCGCATGGCTTCGGTTCTCTTTATCAGGGCAAACCTGTAGGACATCATGGCGACCTCAGCGTCTTTAGCTTAAGCCCAACCAAGCTGCTGGTGGCCGGCGAAGGCGGCATCATTGCGACCAATAGCGATCTGCTCGCCGGGCGAGCGCGCATTGGTAGAGAGTATGGCAATAATGGCGATTACGATAGCGCCTTCCCCGGCTTCAACGCCCGGCTACCTGAGTTTAATGCGCTCCTGGGGCAATTCAGTCTAATGAATCTTGAATCGTCCACTCGACATCGCAACCAGCTCGCTGAACTTTATCGAGAAGAATTAAGTCAAGTGCCGGGATTAAGTTTCCAGAAGGTGAGGGCCGGCAATCGCAGCTCATATAAAGACTTTTCAATCGTCGTTGATCCGGACGTCTTTGGTCTTACTCGGAACGAGTTGGCAATAACCCTGGAAGCCGAGAACATTGATACACGTAAGTATTACGACCCGCCGGTTCATCGGCAAGCGGCCTACCGGCAATACGCGCCGTCGGATGACATCCTGCCGCAGACACAGGTTCTGTCGTCCAGAATTCTTAGTCTTCCTATCTGGTCGGATATGGAAAGCTCAATCGTCTCCAGAATTTGCAGCGCAATCCAGAGCGCCCATGAGTTTGCCGAAGACATAAGAACTTCGCTCGCACAGAATACAAACGCCTTGGTTTTCGAGGCCAGCGATACCGGTCGCTGAGTGAAAGCTTTTGCCTCTCTGGAGATTCACCAACTTTGAATATTGGGTGAAGCGTGGTCATTAATCTTTCATGATTACCAATCGGAACATCATCTTCATTTCCAGCATCGAATGGGACTTTCACTGGCAGATCCATCAAGAGTTAGCTTCGCGGTTGGCAAAAGCTGGAAACCAAGTGCTCTACATTGAAAATACCGGAGTGCGCGTACCGAGGATCCGTGACGCCAAACGGATTGCGTTACGCCTCAAAAATATCGGAACATCGCTATTCTCACATGGCGTTCGCCAGGTCGCCCACAACCTTCATGTTTTGTCACCGATTGTTTTGCCGCCGTTTGGGTCTTACTCGCAGCGCTTTATTAATCGCCGCCTTCTGCTTCCCAAAATAAAGCGTATCGCCCATCGACTGGGAATGCGTGACCCACTGCTCTGGAGTTACCTGCCGACAGACACCGCGGTGGATTTGATTGAAATGCTGCGCACCCGCAATAGCGCGATAATTTATTACTGCGGAGCAGACTTTTCACAACTGACGCCACAGGTCGACAAGTTGCGACGCAGCGAGACGGCACTTCTCAATATGGCTGACGTAGTTTTTACCTTCTGCCCTCAATTGGTAGAGCATTGCGAAAAATGGAACGGCAACGTGCACAATGTTCCTGCCGGCGTTAATCTGGAGGTCTTTCATACCGGCATCGATGAAAGCGCGGCCAGTTCTTCGTCGGCTTACCATGAAATAACTCGCTTTTTGTCCTCCTTGTCGCATCCGGTAATTGGCTACGTTGGCGGGATGCACAAGTTCGTGGATTACAACTTACTAAAAGAGTCGGCGAAGGCGCGGCCGCAGTGGTCATGGGTCTTTGTTGGAGCAATTCAGGAAGAGACTAACGGGCTTGCTGCGCTGCCCAATGTGCACATACTAGGCCAACAACCACATCAACATCTGGCGCATTACATTCGTCAGTTTGACACCTGTTTGATCCCATACTTAAACGATCCGGCCACTGCAACAACACTGCCGACGAAGCTAAACGAATATCTGGCGTTGGGTAAGCCGGTTGTCTCAACTGAACTCCCGGCGATTTGCGATTTCAACCGGCGACATCAAGTATTGACTACCGCTCTTAACGAACCCGACTCTTTTTTGCGAGCTATAGAGCACGCGCTAAAGTTACCCGCCGATGAAATAATAATTGCGCGTCGGTGGGAAGTTGCGGCGTTGGGTGATTGGCAGTCCTGCTTGAGGAACATGAGCGAAACGATAGAAGCTGTATTGCAAAAATAGACCCAGGTTTCACGCTATTGAAATTCACCAAATAGCTGTCTCTGGTTTCGAAGGAGTCATGGAATACCGGGCTGTTTGACTGGAAGGATTTATTGACGTCTGGTGAATGACGAGTAAAAAATAAAAATGCTCATTAACTATCTACGTGAGTATGGAAACATTTTGCTGTCCTTGTTCATTTTGACCGTAATCTTCAGTTTCCTGGAATTAGTCGCGCCGGCTGAGAAAGGCCAGGCTTTATCGAAGCGGCTGTTCAACTTACTTTATATTCCCGCTGCGTTAGCTGTCGTCCTCCTTACACAGTTTATTTTCGCCCCTTATTATGCTTACGGACTAAGTGTCACGCACGGCGGGCTTCTCCCTCAATTTATTAACGTGCACAGCAGCCTTGCGGCTCAACTGCTGTTTGCCTTTTCTTACGCCGTGCTGTTCGACATTTGGCAGTATTGGGTGCACCGCCTACAGCACACCGTCCCTTTCTTCTGGGAGACGCATAAGTTTCATCACAGTGAAACGGCCCTTAACTCCAGCACCATAGGCAGGCACCACGTTCTTAACAATCTTCTATTCGTCATTCTCTATCTTCCGATCCTGATATTGCTCGGGCCACAAACGCCCCACTTCATCGCTCTTTTCTTGATGTTCAAACTCTGGGGGTTTGTTAATCATACGAACGTTCGGCTTAGTCTGGGGCCGTTGACTGGCGTCATCGCCGGCCCACAGTGGCACCGCATCCATCACTCGCTTGACGCAAAACACCAAGACAAGAATTTCGCCACCTTTTTCCCGTTCATAGATATTCTTTTTGGCACCTACCACCGGCCTCTGAGAAATGAGTACCCGCCGACAGGACTTGCGGAGGAAACCTCTATTGGTTTCCTGCGGGAGGCGACCATTGCACCATTCTCTGCCTGGTATGAAACGACTGTGGGAAGGAAAGGCTCGAAAGCCGACGAACTGTTCGCTGGCAGAAACTCGACCGGGTTCTGAGTTTTTGACGCAGCCTGTAAGCGATTAGAGTCGAGGAAGTTTAGGAGGTAAGTGGTGCACCCGGCATGATTCGAACATGCGACCCCCTGATTCGTAGTCAGGTACTCTATCCAGCTGAGCTACGGGTGCGTGCCTCGTGAATCGTAAATCGTGAATCGTAAATAGAAAAACCGCGCTTCCCTATTTACTCGATTTTACGGTTGCGATAGCGATATTTGAATATAGGTGCGGCCGTTGAAGAGTGTCAAGCGGACCACTTAGCGCGCAAAGTAGCCAGGCTTGGTGCGGGCAATCAGCTGCGGTTGCGTTACTTCAACCCGTATCTCGTGCCACTTGCCATCGCGCGCGCGCCCGCTGTGAGGCTGATAACCCACCGTGTAAAGCGTTCGCAAATTTGCCGCCACCTCTACATATAACCTTGCCATTTGATCCAACCGCTGAATCT
>DASQPM010000089.1:0-2406 GCA_035643935.1 Pyrinomonadaceae bacterium
GGTTCTTTCCGCGAAATCTGAACGAGCCGATCGCTTCGCTGACTGTCCAGATCTATAACTACGCGATTTCACCTTACGACGAATGGCATGCGCAGGCTTGGGCGGCAACTTTAGTACTGATGACGCTAATTCTTAGTATCAATATTCTGGTAAGATTTCTAACCCGGCAAAAGTTTTGAACTGTCAATGTCCACCTCAACACAGATAATTGCGCCGAAGTTCGAGCTTCCGAGGCGGGCCACCCTGGCGCAGCGCGAAACGAAGATCGCCGTCGAGGGCCTCAATTTCCATTATGGCCGGGCGCAGGCGCTGCATGAAATCACCCTAAACATTCCCGAACGAATGGTCATGGCTTTCATCGGGCCATCGGGCTGCGGCAAGACGACTTTTCTGCGCACGCTCAATCGCATGAACGACGTGATTCCGGGCACGCGCGTTGAAGGAAAGGTCTTAATAGATAATCAGGATGTCTATGCTCCGGGCGCCGACGTGGTGGAGTTGCGCCGAAAAGTCGGCATGGTATTTCAAAAGTCCAATCCCTTTCCCAAATCTATTTTCGATAATGTCGCTTACGGACTAAGGATCAACCGGTTGACTTCCAGCAAGAGTGAACTCGCAGATCGAGTAGAAGAAGCCCTGACAGACGCCGCGCTTTGGTCGGAAGCTAAGGATCGGCTAAAGTCCTCGGCGCTCGGCCTATCTGGAGGACAGCAACAGCGACTTTGCATTGCCCGGGCCCTGGCCATTCGGCCTGAGGTGATCCTGATGGATGAGCCGGCGTCGGCGCTGGATCCCATCGCCACGTCCAAAATCGAAGAGCTGATCTTCGATCTGAAAAGGCAGTACACTATTGTGATTGTTACACACAACATGCAGCAGGCGGCGCGCGTTTCTGACTTGACTGCATTCTTCCTGCTCGGCAAGCTGATTGAAGTAAACGCGACTGAAAAGATGTTTACCGCTCCAGATGAAAAACTGACTGAAGATTACATCACCGGAAGATTTGGCTAAACAAGAAAGATCGATGGAAGTCCATAGACATCTTGACGAAGAACTCGACGGGCTGCGAGACAGTGTCTTGCGTTTGGGCGGCGAGGCGGAAGCAGCCTTGAAACGGGCAATGCATGCGCTGACCGAGCGTGATAGCGACGCGGCCCGCGAAGTGCTCGAGCATGACGACGCGATCGACGAACTTGAAATCGAAGTCGATCGCCAATGCGTGGATATATTCGTGCTCAGGCAACCGGCAGCGCGGGATCTTAGATTTGTAATGTCCGTAGCGAAGATGGCTCCAGTGTTGGAACGCATTGGCGACCACGCCTGCAACATTGCCCGCGCCGTCTTTGATCTCAATAACGAACCCGAACTCAAGAACCACGTTCGGCTGCGCGAGATGGGCGAAATTGCTTCGTCGATGTTGGGACAGGCGCTCGATGCATTCACCAAAAACGACGCCGTCGCGGCCCGCGAAGTAATTAAGCGCGACGCTGAAATCAATGAACTCTATAACCAAATTTTTCATGACCTGATCGAACTGATGACGAAAGAACCGGCTACCGCGACTCGCGATGCGCGCCTATTGTTCGTCGCCAAACACCTGGAGCGAATCGGTGACTATGTCACCGACATCTGCGAACTGACCGTTTATATGGCTGAAGCTGCTGTAATCAAGCACCGGCATTGAGGGCATTTGAGTCAGGTTATTTGGATTATTTAAACTAAGTTGGGCCCTCTGATGGGTCGCGGTCACCCTTACTTTCACTCTTAGCCCACCAACGGCTTAGCTGTTTAGCGTCGATGGCGAAATCTGCTCTAATCATTGAAGACGACACGGATATTGCCGAGAGCGTCAGATACAATCTCGAAGCCGAGGGTTTCACCACGGTCGTCGCTTCAAGCGGCGAGCAAGGCCTGGCGCTCGCTCTCAACTCGCCGAGCCCGCCGATGGTCATCGTTCTGGATCTCATGCTTCCCGGTATGAACGGAATGGAATTATGCCGTCGCCTGCGTCGCGAGAATCAAACACGCCGCGTTCCGATCATTATGCTCACCGCTAAAACCTCAGAGGCAGACCGTATCGCCGGACTCGATCTGGGCGCGGATGACTATATTGCTAAACCATTTTCGGTGCGTGAGCTAATGGCCAGAGTGCGCGCGGTGTTAAGGCGGGCTGACGACGAAGCCGGTGAACGCTATGACGACGGTCATTTGGCAATCGATTTCGCGGACGTGCGAGCAAGCTGCGCCGGTGTGAGTGTGAAACTGACGAACAAGGAATTCCTGTTACTGGCAACTCTGGCTAAAAAGCGCGGCCGCGTTATCACCCGGCAGCACTTGCTTGACCAGGTGTGGGGCTACAGTTATTACGGTGATGCGCGAACGCTGGACGTTCACATTCGTCGGCTG
>DASQPM010000090.1:0-12546 GCA_035643935.1 Pyrinomonadaceae bacterium
CCAGGTGGGCAATATCGAGCATGAAAACGTTTCGTACGGCAAAGCAGGCCGCTCACGCTGGAAAGGCATTCGCCCGCACGTGCGTGGCGTGGCCATGAACCCGGTGGACCACCCGCACGGTGGCGGTGAAGGAAAGACTTCCGGCGGCCGCAATCCCGTGACGCCCTGGGGACAACCGACACGCGGTTATAAGACGAGAAGTAACAAGCGCACGCAGCGAATGATTTTGAAGGACCGAAGAACGAAATAGGTCAGAGATCAGAGGACAGAGGTCAGAAGAAAAAACCAGGTGATGGTAGTTACTGACATCTGATATCTGACATCTTTTCGAAGCGAAGCGAGAAAACTATGGCACGTTCAGTTAAAAAAGGCCCATACATTGATGACAGCATTCAGAAAGCTGTTGACCGGGCGCGCGCAGGCGGAAACCGCCCGCCGGTGATCAAAACCTGGTCGAGGCGCTCGACTATTACACCGGATATGGTTGGCCTGACGTTTGGCGTGCACAACGGCAAGCGACACCTGCCGATTTATGTGACTGAAAATATGGTGGGCCATAAGCTGGGCGAGTTTGCGCCAACGCGCACGTTCAAAGGCCATTCAGGAACGAAGGTAGAAAAGGCAACGAAGGTGACGCCGGCAGCAGCGCCCGCACCCGCAGCGCCGGCAAAATGAAGTAAATCGTGAATCGTAAATAGAAGTTGCGATTTACAGCACCAGAAACGCCACGTTCTTACTATTTACGGTTAACGATTTACGATTTACGAGGTTAACGATGGAAGCGATAGCAAGTGCAAAATATCTACGAGGGTCGGCGCAGAAGGCGCGGCTGGTTGTAGATATGATCCGTGGCAAAGATGTCAATCAGGCGCTGGCGATCCTGCGCTATTCGAGCAAGCGTGCTTCAACCTTGATTGAGAAGTGCATGCGTTCGGCCATCGCCAATGCAAATGAGGCAGCGGAAAAGGCAAACGTTGCTATCGACCCGGATGATCTGTGGGTGAAGACCGCGTTCGTCGATCGCGGACCAACGAAGAACAGGCGTCGCGTTCGTCCCGCGCCGCAGGGTCGCGCGTATCGCGAACAGCGCCACTTTTGTCATGTGACGATTTTGTTGTCTAACGATGAGCGAGCAGAGCCCGCGGCGAAGGGTAAGCGCGGTGCAGTCGCGGCGGCGAAACCGGCGAAACTAGCGGAAAGCAAAGGTCGGAAGCGAGGCGGCGCGGCCGCAGCGCCAAGAGCGAAACGCGTAGCGCCGAGGACCGAAGCTTCTGACAAGTCAGACGCAGCTGCTAAGGCTGAGGGCGAGAAGAGGGCCGCCAAGCGAGCGTCCAAGAAGGCGGCGAAAGCGGACGAGTAAGCAAATGGATTGAGATCTTAGGTCTCAACGATGATGGATTTGAGATATCAAATTTGAGATCTCAGATTTGAAGAAGAGAACTGGAGAAGATTGTGGGTCAGAAAGTTCATCCCTACGGATTTCGCCTTGGCTATAACAAGGACTGGCACTCCCACTGGTTCGCGAAGAAGCAGTATGGCGAGTTCTTGTTGGAAGATCTCAAGCTAAAGCGTGATCTCAAACAGCGTTTTGCTGGCGCCGGAGTTTCGCATGTCGACGTTGAGCGTGCCGCCAACCGGCTGAAGATTGTTATCTATACTTCCCGGCCTGGAATCATCATCGGCCGCAAAGGCGCGGAGATCGACAAGCTGAAGACTGACCTATCGGCCAAGACTGGCCGCGAAGTACTGGTCTCGATTCAGGAAATTCACAAGCCGGAACTCAATGCTCAGCTCCAGGCAGAAAAAATTGCGGCCCAGCTCGAAAAACGCATCGCGTTTCGCCGTGCGATGCGCAAAGCCGTTGAAGAGTCGCTGCGGTTTGGCGCCCAGGGAATTAAAGTGAAAGTTAGTGGCCGGTTGAACGGCGCAGAAATAGCCCGTAGCGAGTGGCACCTTCAGGGACAACTTCCGTTGCACACTTTACGCGCGGACATCGACTACGGTTTGGCTGAAGCGAAAACAACATTTGGTCAGATCGGAGTCAAAGTTTGGATTTATCGCGGCGAGATCCTCGACGCAAAGGCAGCCATGGCCCGCGGCACCGGCTCGGATCCGATTAACGAGACGCGCATGGGCGAACGCGAGCGACGGCCGCGCACCCGACGCGAGCGCGAAGGCGGCGGCGGCGGATCTGATGGCCGGCGGCCACGCGGAGAGAACACATAAAAGTAAATCGTAAATCGTAAATGGTAAATGGATAAAACAAAACGATAACTACTGACGATCTACGAGAGCAGAGAAGACCACCATTCACGATTTACGATTCACGATTTACGGGGTTTCATTATGTTGATGCCGAAAAAAGTTAAGCACCGAAAGCAGATGCGCGGGCGCATGACCGGCACCGCGACTCGTGGCAGCGAGATCAGCTTCGGTGAATATGGGCTCAAGTGTCTGGAGCCGGCGTGGATTACGGATCGGCAAATCGAGGCCGCGCGTATTGCGATGACTCGGCACATCAAGCGCGGCGGCAAAATCTGGATTCGCATGTTTCCGGATAAGCCGGTCACCAAGAAGCCGGCGGAAACACGCATGGGCAAGGGCAAAGGTGCGCCGGAATATTGGGTCGCAGTCGTGAAGCCCGGCAGGATTCTTTACGAGATCGAAGGCGTGGATGAAAAAACGGCGCGCGATGCAATGCGCCTGGCCGCACAGAAGCTTCCCATTAAGACGAAGTTCGTGACGCGGGCCGACCAGGAAGGGGGCGCGATATGAAACGGCGCGAAGAATTGGACAAGATGCTGGATCTCTCCGCAGAGGAATTGAATGCTGAGAGCGCGCGCTTGAAAGAGTCGCTATTTCGTTTGAAGTTTAAGCTGGCGCTGGGTGAGGTAGACGCGGTCAAACGTATCCGCGAGGAAAAGAAATCGTTGGCGCGCCTGCAGACTATTTCGCGACAGCGGCAACAGAATTAGGCAGCACGGACTTTAGTCTGTGCAGAGAAAGCAAACACAGACTGAAGTCTGTGCTACTGAGTAAAACAATGGCAGAAGAGAACGAGCAGCAAAGTAGCGAAGTGGCAACTGAGAGTAAAGCCGCGAACGGTAAGCGCGCGCATCGCTCGCAGAAAGTTGGAGCAGTAGTTTCCGACAAGATGCAGAAGACGGTGGTGGTCCGCGTAGATCGCCTGGTGCGCCACACGAAATACCGGCGCTATGTGCGTCGCACTTCGAAATTCATGGCTCATGACGAGCTGGGCGCGACAGTTGGCGATAAGGTGCGAATTGTTGAGACGCGCCCGATGTCCGCGCGCAAGCGTTGGCGCGTAATTGAAATAGTGCAGAAGGCAGCGAAATGACGAGTAAATCGTAAATCGTCAATCGTAAATAGACAGAAAGTTCTTACTATTTACGATTCACGATTTACGATTCACGAGGTAAAAGATGATTCAGATGCAGACCTCTTTGGAGGTCGCCGACAATTCAGGCGCAAGGCGGGTCGAAATGATCATGCCGATTGGCGGTTCGACGGGAAAGCTTGCGGGCCTGGGCGATCGGATAAAAGTGACTGTGAAGGAAGCATCGCCCGACGGCACGATTAAAAAAGGAACGGTGCAGGACGCTGTGATTGTGCGCACGCGCAAGGAAGTGCGGCGCAAAGACGGCACCTACATTCGTTTCGATCAAAATGCAGCAGTGTTAATTAAGGAAGATGGCACCCCGATTGGCACGCGCGTGTTCGGGCCGGTTGCGCGCGAACTGCGCGATAAGAATTTTATGAAAATCGTGTCACTCGCTCCGGAGGTTATTTAAGATCATGGCGGGAACAAAGCGTTCGAAAATAAAGAAGAACGATCAGGTCGTCATTATTGCCGGCAGCGACAAAGGCAAACGTGGTCGCGTGCTCGAGGTGGCGCCGACTACCGGCAAAATCAAAGTTGAGGGCGCGGGCATGATTAAACGCCACCAGAAAGCGAGCCCGCAGAGTAATCGCGGCGGCGGCATTATCGAGAAAGAAGCTTTCATCAATATTTCCAATGTGCAATTGATCGATCCGCAGTCAGGAAACCCAACGAGGGTGAAGTATCAAATTGAAAGCGACGGAACCAAGACTCGCGTGGCTGCGGCCAGCGGGCATTCGCTGGAAAAGTAATGGCGACTAAATCGTGACTGGGTTTGTCAGTGGTCAGTGGTCCGTTGTTAGTTGTGAATTGTTAACGCTGGTGGTCACAGACAACGAACGAATTAAGAACAACGGACCACGAACAACTGACTACCGACAACAGTATTTACGATTCACGATTTACGATTCACGAGGTTGAGATGGCAGCGAGACTAAAAGAGCGTTATCAAAAAGAGGTTGCTCCGGCGATTGCCAAGGAGTTTGGCATCAAGAACCCGATGGCCGTGCCGCGCGTCGAAAAAATCGTGCTGAACATGGGGATGGGCGAAGCAATTGCCAACGCCAAAATTCTGGACACGGCAGCCGACGAGTTGCGTGCGATTACGGGACAGAAGCCAGTTATTACCAAAGCAAAGAAGTCGATCGCGTCGTTCAAGTTGCGTCAGGGAATGCCCATCGGCGTAGTAGTTACCCTACGCGGCGATCGCATGTACGAGTTTCTGGACCGTTTGGTATCGATAGCCTTGCCTCGCGTCAGAGACTTTCGCGGTGTTTCGCCAAAGGCGTTCGATGGCCGCGGCAACTACACAATTGGCGTGCGCGAGCAGCTGATCTTTCCGGAGATCGATTTCAACAAGGTGGACAAGTTGCGCGGCATGAACATTTCTATCGTTACTACAGCGCGAGACGACGAGCAGGCGCGCGCTCTTTTGAAAGGGTTGGGAATGCCTTTCAGAACGTAAATCGTCAATCGTAAATCGTGAATAGAAGTTGTCCGCGATTTACGGTTTCAATTTACGCCAAACGAACTATTTACGATTTACGACTTACGATTCACGAAACGTTATGGCAAAGAAATCATTAATTGCGAAATCAGAACGCAAGCCGAAATTCGCGGTGCGTGCCTACACTCGCTGCAAGCGCTGCGGCCGAGCGCGCGGCTATCTGCGAAAGTTTAATTTGTGCCGCATCTGTTTTCGCCAGTTGGCGCTCGAGGGACAGATTCCCGGCGTCGTTAAGTCTAGTTGGTAAGAAAAGCGGGTGACGGGTTTCAGGTGTCAGGTTTCAGTAGAAATACTAACCGGCACCCGGCCCCTGACACCCGACACCTGATTTGGAGTTGTAAATGACTGATCCTATCGCCGATATGTTGACGCGAATCCGCAACGCAATTGCGGCCAAGCACTCGCGCGCGGATATCCCGGCTTCGAAGTTGAAACTTGAGATCGCCCGCATTCTCAAGGAAGAAGGCTATATCAATAACTTCGTCCTCAAGGGCGAAGGCCTGAAGCGGACCATCCGCATCTTTCTTCGTTACGATGCGCGCGGCACTTCTTCGATTACACATCTCGCGAGGGTTTCGCGGCCGGGCCGTCGTGTTTATGTTGGCTCGAGCGAGATTCCTAAAGTACTGGGCGGCTACGGTGTGAATATTGTTTCCACTTCAAAGGGTTTGATGAGCGGCAAGGCCGCGCGCCGCGAAAACATGGGCGGAGAATTGTTGGCACAGATTTATTAATATTGCCGATTGCCAATTGCCAATTTCCGATTGGTCTTCAGCGGACGTTGCAAGTCCAATCGAGATTGCGAAGCAGTTCACTAATCGGCAATTGGAAATCGAAAATCGGAAATAACATTATGTCGCGCATTGGCAAAAAAGTAATCACGCTACCGAAAGGGGTCTCGGTCACTATTCATGACCAGGCGCTTGAGGTGAAGGGTCCAAAGGGAAATCTGAAGACTCCGATTCCGGCCGGCATCAGTTTCAAATTGGAAGGCGACCAGTTGCAGGCGGAACGGACGTCAGACGACCTGGCGCCACTGCATGGTTTGGCGCGCGCGCTGGCCAACAACGCAATAGTCGGCGTCACCCAGGGTTTCTCGAGGCAGATGGATGTAGTTGGAGTTGGCTACAAAGCCGACGTGCAGGGGAAACGAATTGTTTTCTCGCTTGGCTATTCCCATCCCATCAATTTTCCGCTCCCTGAAGGAGTGGAGGCAAAGGCTGAGCGCCTGACGACCAAAGGAAGTATTCAGCAGTATCAGACAACCCTGACATTGACCAGCATCGATAAGCAGAAGCTGGGACAGGTCGCGGCCGAAATGCACAAGTTGCGCAAGCCGGACGCTTATAAAGGCAAGGGCATTCGTTATGCCGATGTGCCGATCAAGTTGAAGCCAGGGAAAACTGGCAAGTAGTTCGACAGTAACCAGCAAACAGTAAACAGCCGGAGATTGAACGCTGAATTCTGTTTTTACCATTTACGATTTACGATTCACGATTTACGAACGCAATGGCAAACACGAGTAGAGCAATAGTTCGCGAAGCAATTCACCGGCGCATTCGCCGCAAGGTAAGAGGCAGCAGTGAGCGCCCGCGCCTGGCGGTTTATCGCAGCTTGAATCACATCTATGCGCAGGTGGTTGACGATCTAAACGGGCAGACAATCGTTTCGGCTTCCACCACGGAAAAAGACTTGCGCGGCGCAACCGGCGGCAACGTCGAAGCGGCGCGGCGAATTGGCAAAGCAATCGCCGAACGCGCTTTGGAAAAAGGCATTAGCAGCGTCGTCTTCGATCGGGGCGGCTATCTTTATCATGGCCGCATTAAAGCGCTGACTGACGCCGCCCGCGCAGCCGGACTCAACAAAGACGAAGTAGTTGCGGCGGTTGAAGTTGAGGCGGAGCCCGAAGCTGTGGAAGAGAAGCCGCGTAAGAAAAAAGAGAAGCAAAGCAAAGAGAAACAATGAGACAACCCAAACAACGTATTCCTTCCCAGGGGCTTGATCTGAAAGATCAGGTTATTTCCATCAACCGCGTCACGAAAGTCGTGAAAGGCGGCAAGAATTTGTCGTTCGCGGCGCTGGTCGTCGTTGGCGATGAAGGCGGGCATGTCGGGTTTGGTACAGGCAAGGCGCGCGAAGTTCCGCTGGCGATTAAGAAGGCGGTCGAAGCCGCCAAGAAGAGTTTGATCCGCGTGCCCTTGATCAAAAATACTGTACCGCACCAGTTGATCGGAAAATTCGGCGCCGGCCGTGTGTTAGTAAAGCCGGCTTCAGAGGGAACTGGGGTTATTGCTGGTGGCGCTGTGCGCGCGGTAATGCAGGCGGTTGGCGTGCATGATGTCCGCACCAAGGTTTTGGGATCAACGAACCCGCACAACGTGGTGCGCGCTACTTTCGACGCGCTTTTGCGGATGAAGGATCCGATGGAGCTGGCGCGGTTACGTGGCAAACAGGTTGAAGAGATCTAAAAGACGTAAATCGTAGATCGTGAATCGCAAATAGAAAGGGCGATTCAAGATTCCAGATTCAAGATTCCAGATTCAAGACAGATTAGCGAGCTCATTTAAGATTCACGGCTAACGATTCCGATTCCGATTTGATTTCACTATTTACGATTCACGATTGGCGATTCACGAGGTTTTCATGGCAGAGAAGCGAACAAAGAAAAGCGAAAAGGCGGCCGGCGGCAAGATTCGCATTCAGTATTACCGCAGTTTTATTGCGACGCCGAAAACGCATAAACAAATGGTTCGCAGTCTCGGGTTGACAAAGCTGAATCAGATCGTGGAACGGCCCGACGATGCGTCTATGCGCGGCGCAGTCGCCAAGCTGCCGCACTTGTTACGGATTATTGAATAGGAAAAGCGAAGATTTTCCATTTGTCATTTGTCATTGCAGGTTAAAACTTGTCACATCGCCCTTAATGAAAAATGTCAAATGAAAAATGATAAATGGCATATCAGTTCTTAGGAGTCGAGATGGCACTCAGCCTTAATAACATTAAGCCCAGCCGGGGTTCAGTTCACAAAAAGAAACGCGTTGGCAGAGGACCCGGTTCGGGCCTGGGAAAAACTGCAGGGCGCGGCGAGAAAGGTCAGAAATCTCGTTCAGGCTACTCCGCCAAGATCGGTTTCGAGGGCGGCCAGATGCCGCTGCATCGACGCCTGCCCAAACGCGGCTTCACGAACATTTTCAAGAAACGCTGGTTGGAAGTGAGTCTGGCGGCGCTCGACCGCGGTTTTCAGGCTGACGAAGAAGTGACTCCTGAGCTTTTGCATCACCGCGGGATTATCAAGAAGGCCAAACACGATGTAGTCGTGCTCGGCAACGGCGAGCTGTCGAAACCGCTTCGCATCTCGGCGCATCGCTTCACCAAAAGCGCGCGCGAAAAAATCGAGAAAGCCGGCGGTGTCGTTAGCGTAATTGCGTAGCAGACACACTTTGGTCTGTGTACGACCTGCGCTACTGAGAATCACAGGCTAAAGTCTGTGCCACTGAAGATCACAGACTAAAGTCTGTGCCAATGGAAAAAGCATGGAAAAGTTTTTCGCAGCAGTACGCAACATGTTCAATGTGCCGGATCTGCGCCGTCGCATTTTGTTTACGCTTGGTATACTCGCCATTTATCGCCTGGGTGCGCATATCGGCGCTCCTGGAATCAATAGGGATCGGTTGGATCAAGTTTGGCACGATGTGGCAGGCACGCTGCTAGGAGTTCTCGATCTCTTTTCTGGCGGCAACTTCCGCACGATTTCGATCTTCGCGCTTGGCGTAACGCCTTACATCACCGCTTCCATCATTCTTCAGCTCATGACCGTCGTCTCGCCGCAATTGAAGAAGTTGCAGGAAGAGGGCGAGATGGGGCGGCAGAAAATTAATCAATGGACCAGATACTTAACGGTGGGCCTGGCCGGCATTCAAACTTCATTTGTTGCCCATTGGTTGCAGGTTAACGGGGTAGGCGCGCCGACCTGGGGCTTTCTGTTAACTACCGTACTTACGCTGACCACCGGCACCATCTTTGTAATGTGGTTGGGCGAACAGATAACTGACCGCGGCGTTGGCAACGGAATTTCACTGCTGATCTTTGCGGGCATCGTGATTGGTCTGCCGCGTGGCGTGCAACAGGTGTTTGAACGAGTGCGCAGCGGTGACACGCTGGAAACGCTTGGTGTGATTGGTTTGATTGTTGCTTTGGTCGGCATCATCGCATTCATCGTTTTCGTCGAAGCCGCCCGCCGCAAAGTGCCCGTCAGTTATGCCAAGCGTCACGTCGGCCGGCAGTTGGTAGGCGGCCAGCAAACGACAATGCCGCTGAAAATTAATATGGGCGGCGTCATTCCGGTGATCTTTGCGTCGTCGGTTCTTTCGATGCCGCAGAGTTTGTTCGCGGCCTTTCCGCCGGACCAGAATCATGTAGGCTGGCGAGGATCAAGCACGTGGATCGCAATCTGGACTTTCTTTCAAACATTTCATGCCAGCGATCCTTATTACGAGCTGATCTTTCTTTCGCTGATCGTTTTCTTCACTTTCTTTTATGTCTCGATCGTCTTCAACGTGGAAGAAGTGGCTGACAACCTGCGCAAGCACGGCGGCTTCATGCCGGGTATCAGGCCAGGTAAAGCCACCGCTGAATATCTGAACAGTATTCTTACTCGTCTGACTGTGGTTGGCGCTGTTTATCTCGCCTTGGTAGCTTTTGTGCCGCAGTTTATGTTGAGCGGTTTTAAGCTGGCGCGGTTGCCGTTCGTGGGCGCCTCGCTCGATGCTTTCGTCAGCAGCACCCCGGGTCTTTCCTGGATACCAACCGGTATGGGCTATCAGTTCTACTTTGGCGGCACCTCGTTGTTAATTCTCGTCGGCGTGGCCATGGACACGGTTGCGCAAATCGAAGCTCAGCTCGTCATGCGAAACTACGAAGGATTCCTCGGGGGCGGCGGCCGTTTGCGTGGACGACGAGCGTAGACATTTCCGATTGCCAATTGCCGATTGCCGATTGTGAGGCAAGCTGCCTCGTTGTTGGACAGCTTCCTATTTACAGATTCGCAAGCTGAGATTCAGAAATCAATCGGCAATTGGCAATCGGCAATTGAAAATCAGTTATGCCAAAGATCATCGTCCTGATGGGAGCGCCTGGTGCCGGAAAAGGCACGCAGGCGCGATTGCTTCATGAGCGGCTGAATTTGCCGCAGATTTCCACTGGCGACATGTTTCGCGCCTTGAAAGAAGCGCAGACACCACTTGCCGATGAAGTACGCGTGCTGATGGCAGCAGGACAATTGGTGCCTGACGACGTGACGATTCGCGTAGTTCGTGAACGTACTGCTCAGGACGATTGCCGTAATGGATACATTCTCGACGGTTTTCCGCGAACGCCGGCGCAGGCGACGATGTTGGAAAAGTTGGCCATCGAGCAAGGCAACACGATTCAGGCAATTGAGATTAGAATGCCGCGCGAGTTGCTGGCAAAGCGGATGACCGGGCGTCGCAACTGTCCAGTCTGCGGAGAAATCTATAACGTTTATTTCAGACCGCCGCGGGTTGATAATGTGTGTGACCTGCATCCGCAGGCCCAACTGGTCCACCGGGCGGACGACACCCCCGGGACAGTTGAGGCGCGGCTGGCTACTTACGAAGAGCAAACCCGGCCCCTCCTGGATTATTATCAAGCCGCGAACGTTTTGTTTGTGGTTGATGGAACAAGAGAGCCGGAAGCGATCTTCAAGGAAATTGAAGAAGCAGTGAAAAGTGAAAAGTGAAAAGTGAAGAAGTGAAGAGTTAACAACTTTTCACCTTTTACTTTTCACTGCCCTTTTATGATCATTGGTAAGTCAAAACGTGAGCTCGAGAAAATGCGAGCGGCGGGCCAGCTCGCCGGACTTGTATTGCAAGAGCTTCGCCACCTAGTCGGCGTTGGCGTGACTACGCTGGAAATCGACCGCGCCGCGGAAAAGATGATAACCGATGCCGGCGCGCTGCCAACGTTCAAGGGTTACCACGGGTTTCCTTATTCGATCTGTGCTTCAGTTAACGAACAGGTAGTCCATGGTTTTCCTTCCGAATACAAACTGAAGGATGGAGACATCTTTTCGATCGATTGCGGCGCCACGCTGGACGGCTTCGTTGGCGACACGGCGACGACAGTTCCAGTAGGAACAGTAAGTGAAGAGTGGTTGCAGCTCGTGCGTATCACCGAAGAATGCCTTGAGCAGGCGATACAGGAATGCCGTCCCGGCAAACACCTGGGCGACATTGGCGCGGTGGTCCAGCAACACGCTGAAAGTCACGGTTATTCCGTGGTGCGCGATTATGTTGGTCATGGAATTGGCCGGCGCATGCATGAAGATCCGCAGATACCGAATTATGGGAAGCCGGGCCAGGGCCCGAAAATAAAAGCGGGATATGTGTTTGCAGTGGAGCCGATGATCAATCTGGGAACGCACCATACAAAGGTGCTGGCGGATGGCTGGACCGTCGTTACTCTCGATGGCAAGCCTAGCGCGCACGTCGAACATACGATAGCAATAACGGAAGATGGGCCGGAGGTGCTTACAAAGGTCACTTCAAGAAAGCCCTCAGAAGCTGTGTTCGCAGGCTCCAATTAGGACCGTAACTTCAACGGCAAGCGCGGCTTGGCAAAGCCCAGCCAGCATGCTACTATTTGCAGTTTGTCGGTACAGTCAAATTCATTCTGAGAGGATATGGCGAAGGAAGAGGCTATTGAGGTTATGGCGAAGGTCCTGGAGACCTTGCCTAACGCAATGTTTCGGGTGGAGTTGGAAGAGAGCCAGCATCAAGTGCTTGCGCACATTTCAGGAAAAATGCGCAAGCATTTTATTCGCATCCTCCCCGGTGACCGAGTGCTTGTGGAGCTTTCGCCCTACGACCTTAATCGCGGTCGAATTACTTACCGATACAAGTGAGTAGAGTTTTGGGGGTGTAGTAATGAAAGTTCGCGCTTCAGTTAAAAAAATGTGCGACAAGTGCAAGGTCATTCATCGCAAGGGCGTGGTGCGGGTGATTTGCGTAAACCCTAAACACAAACAGCGGCAGGGATAAAGCATTGCCGATTCTCAATTGCCGATTGGCGATTGGGAGAATCGCGAAGCAGAAAACTGGAGAGTAGTCAGAAAAAATGGCACGTGTAGCAGGCGTCGATCTTCCACCGAACAAAAGAGCCGAGGTTGGTCTGACTTATATTTATGGTATTGGCCGTTCGCGAGCGAGCTCGATTCTCAATGAAGCCGCGGTGAATCTTGATACGCGCGTCAGGGATCTCAGCGAAGACGAACTCAGTCGCATCAGGGCTATTCTTGAAGCACAGGGTGAGATCGAAGGCGACTTGCGCAAGCGCGTCCAGATGGACATCAAGCGTTTGATGGACATTGGTTGTTATCGCGGATTAAGACATCGCAGATCGCTGCCTGTTCGTGGCCAGCGGACCCATACCAATGCCCGCACGCGCAAAGGGCCGAGACGAGCCACCATCGCCAAGAAGAAAGCGCCTGGGAAGAAATAGTTAAGACAGGTGTCGGGTATCAGGTGTCAGGTACCGGTGAAAGCCTGTTACTGACACCCAGCACCTGACACCCGACACCCGAGGTTGTATGGCAAAAGCTACCACTGGAAAGAAAAAAGT
>DASQPM010000091.1:0-10061 GCA_035643935.1 Pyrinomonadaceae bacterium
AGGCAAGACTTAGTTTTATACATGCAACAAAAGTAGCACAGACTTCAGTCTGTGTTTGCTCCGGGATTGCACACACTAAAGTCTACGCTACTTGTGTTTCTTAGGGTTGCGTGTGATGTGTAGCTGTCATAGCCAGGTCACGGGCTCGCGGCAAAACATCGACCGCCCTGGCTAGCTGCTTATCGTCGGTGGCGAGAAATACGCGCTCGGCCATCACGCGGCCATAGGCGGCCTGGACCAGGTTGAAGCGCAACTGCATCTCAACGAAGGGCCGATTGCGATCAACCAGCGCTGCAAGAGTTTTGAATGAGGGATCGGCGACCAGGAAATCCTTAAACGCTCGCACGATCGAATCGGTAACCACAAAGTCATTCGGTTTCAGCTCGTGCTCAAAGTTGATCGCGCCGCGCACACGGTAATTGGCAGGTGCCGGGATGCGCCCGTTTACAAGCTCGCGCGCAAACGCAAAAACCCCACTCGCCAGCCGGCGCTGCGCGATGGTAATTGTTCTTGGATCTACCGGTTCATCGGGAGCAATGCCGCCGCCGCCGTAAACGGGCCGGCCACTGTCCGTTTTCTTTTCCGCTCCTACAACTTTCGCCGTGGAGCTGTCATTACGTTTCGAGCCGCCATGAGTGTAGTAGTCGTACAAGCCACTGTCCGCGTAGTCTCGCTGAATCAGGCGGCCCGAAGGCGTGTAGTACTTGGCGGAAGTTAAAGTCAGTCCCGCGCCATAATCCAGTGGAATAATGCTTTGCACCAGACCTTTGCCAAAGCTGGTCTCGCCCACAATTAGGGCGCGATCGTGATCCTGCATTGCGCCGGCAACAATCTCAGAAGCCGACGCCGTATTCCCATTGATCAAAATTACGAGCGGAACGGGATCAGCCGCATTGTTAGCCGATTTGTAAGTATTGTCGCGCAGGCCGTTGCGCCCTTTCTGCGTCAGGATCAATTCGCCACTAGGCAAGAACACTTCGGCGACGTGAATTGCCTGGTCCAGAAAACCACCCGGATTGTTCCGTAGATCCAGAACCAGAGAGTTCATGCCCCGCGCGTGAAGTTGGTCCAACGCATCCTGAAGCTCCTCGGTGGTTGAATAGTTAAAGCCGCGGGTCATATCAATATAGCCAACGCCGGGCTTGATCATGTAAGCATCAGGAATCGAAGGCTGCGGCACCACATCGCGCGTTAGCTCGACGGTTTGCAATCGCCTGTCCGCCGCATGCTCGATTGTTAGTTTCACAACTGAGCCGCGCGGGCCGCGAATCTTGTCGCGCACTTCAAGCGAAGGCTTGCCGGTCATTTTCACACCGTCAACTGCAACGATGCGGTCGCCAAAGCGCAGGCCGGCGCGCGCCGCCGGTGCGTTTTGAAACGTCGCGGTGATAAAAGTGTCGCCATCATTGCTGAAAAAATAACTCTGGATCGACGCGCCAATGCCAAAATACTCAGAACGCTGATCGGTCTTCAGCTCCTCATACTCGTCGCGGTCGTAATAATTCGAATGCGGATCGAGCGAGCGCAGCATGCCGACAATCGACGACTTGAAAACGGAGTTGTAATCCAGCCTGGAGCCATCGACGTAATGCCGCTCAATCACTCGCAGTGCCTCTTCAAAATCCTTTTCGATTCTGGGAGTTTCCTCTGCCGCCGCGTGAGTATTGCGGCGAGTTGACGTGCTTGCCCTCCCGGCTGGACCGGGCGTCGATGCGGTTCGCAGTTTTTGTTGGGCAAAACTAAGAATGGAGATGCTGATAACGAGGACGAGCGTCATCAGCCTTAATGCGAGTTTCTTGTTCACTGGCGAAAAGCCTCGGGATTTAACTGTGATGAAGTACCGAACCGTCAACGGGTAAAGTCGATCGTTATGGACGACTCGTGTGCGCAAATACTAGCGAATGGTAACCTGCGCCGCAAGCGCCAGTATCAGTCGGCTGAAACTTTTTGGAGTGCGGCGGCTTGACGCTGCTTTAAAGACGCGCAGGAGTTGACTGTTTTCTTTCACGCAACCGCCAGGCTAACTTAAAAGCGACGTCGAGCCGCCGCAGTCCAAATAAAACAAGAAAAGCGCCGTCAAGCCGCTGCATTCTAAAAAGCGAGACCAACTACTACCGTTGCTCGTTTTGAGGTTAACTTGACGGTTCTTTGAATGCATCCTTAGAATGAACTTAGCCAAGATCAAAAACGTATTATCAGGCGAAGTTTGAATCCCTGCGGTCGAAGGAGTTTTCTCAGACCATGAGCAATCCTTATCAAAGCGCCCCTTATCAAAAGGAAGAGCAGAAGCCAGCGGAAACCGTCGACGACCTAATGCTAAGAGATGACGAAACGGAAGGCGATTCCGAAGCTAGATCGCGCGCTGCTTCGTCGGTCAGAGACATTGCCTCGCGCATCCCGGAATCATTGAGCGCCATCGGACGTGACATTAGCCGCACCATCGAACGCGCGATTTCCGCGAAGGATGATTACGTCGTGGCCGTTAAAATCTCCCCCACAGCACAGGAAAAGGTCGAGCAACTGGTCCAGGCTGGAATCTTTCGTAACCGTGCAGAGGCGGCGGGCTTCCTGGTTGAAGAAGGAATCAAAACGCAGTCAGCTCTTTTTGAGCGAGTGCAACAGAAGCTTGCTGAAATCGAGCGCCTGCGGGCCGAGTTGCGTGGCATGGTCAACGAGAAAACATCCTGAGCACATTAGTTTCCTGTTCCGCCCCAACAGTACAATGGCCTCCCCCCCTCTGGGCCCGAAGCGCGCGAACGTTACCGGACGAAACGAGATAAATGTGGCCGAAAGATTCGAGCTTTCACCGACACCAATCAAACAATTCACCCTCCAGAACGGCTTGCGCGTCATCTTGTCTCCTGACAGCGCGGTTCCAGTCGTTTCCGTCGCGCTTTATTACGACGTTGGCTCACGCAACGAAAAGACAGGGCGCACAGGCTTTGCGCATCTTTTCGAGCACATGATGTTCCAGGGCTCGGAAAATGTACCCAAGGCCGCCCACTTCCAATACATCTTTAATGCCGGCGGCACCATGAACGGCACCACTTCGACCGAGCGAACAAACTACTTTGAAACTCTGCCGGCCAGTCACCTGCCTCTGGCGCTGTGGCTTGAAAGTGACCGCATGCGCTCGCTCAAGGTGACGCAGGAAAATCTGGACAATCAACGAAATGCCGTGCAGGAAGAAAAGCGTTTGCGTTATGACAATCAACCATACGTGAATGCTTTTCTGCGCATCAACGAATTGATTTTCAAGAATCCTGCCAATGCGCATTCAACCATCGGATCAATGGAAGATCTTGATGCCGCCACTATCGAAGACGTACAGGAATTTTTCCGCATTTATTATGCGCCGAATAACGCAGTGCTATCGATAGTGGGCGACTTTGAAGAGCAGGAAGCGATTTCGCTGATTAATAAATATTTCGAGGGCATTCCCAGCCAGGCCGGGCCACCTTCCGTGGACACCAGCGAACCAGCTGACGTGGCGCGAACTCAGGAAGTGTTTTACGACCAGCTCGCGCCCGCTCCTGCTTTTGTGCTTGGTTGGAAAATTCCGCCGCGCCGCACTCCGGATTTCTACGCGCTTTCGCTTGCCGCTGACTTGCTGTTTGAAGGAGACAGTTCGCGCCTTTACCAAAAGCTGGTGAAAGGCGATGAATCAGTGGTTTCTATTCAGGGCGGCATCGATGAAAGGCGCGGCCCCTCGGCTTTATATATTTTTGCGCTGCCGAAGCCCGGTGAAGAAGTCGCGGCGATTCGCGACCAAATTTTTGCCGAGATTCAAGCGCTGAGAATTTCTGGTCCCTCCGCTGAGGAGATGGAAAAACTGCGCAACTCACTTCGTAATGATGTCGTGCGTGGCCGCCAATCGACTATGTATCGAGCGCAACGACTTGCCGAATATGCGCTTTACGATAACGACCCAACCTTGATGGATTCCGAACTCGACCATTACCTTTCCATCACTGCAGAACAAATCCGAGCTAGTGTCGAAGGCTATCTGGATATCGACAACCGCGTCGTATTAGACATCGTGCCGTCGGCTTTGAATGAAGAAGCGCAAACCGAGGCCGCCGCATCACCGCAACCGCCAGGCGAACCGCAACAACCTGCGGCGCCCGCGCCGCAGGTGCCGGCCCGCCCGCCCGCCCAACCGGCAACCGATGCAGGGGGCGTGATGGGTGCCGCAGAGAAGCGTCCAGAACAATCCCAACAACCCGCCGATCCGCCGCAACAGACTGAACGCGGATCAGGTCCTTTGCATACTTAATGACGAACACACAACCGGAAGCTCTCAAACAACCACCGCCGCCGTTACCTCCGCGACCGATAAAGCTGCCCACCACTTCGGAAACGACGCTGTCGAATGGACTGCTCGTGGTTGTCGTGGCAGATCAACGCTTGCCGCTGGTCAGTTATCGCCTGGCTTTGCGCAGCGGCGACGCGCACGATCCGGCGGAACTACCGGGCCTCGTCGATATGCTTACGGGATTGCTGACCGAAGGCACACAGTCGCGCACCAGCCGCGAAATTGCCGACGAAGTTGCGCGTCTGGGAGCCACCCTGCAAGCGGGCGCAAACTCCGACTACACCACGGTGGCTGCTTCTTCGCTCACAACTTTCAGTGACGAAATTCTTGAGCTGCTGGCAGACGTGGCGCTTAGGCCAGTGTTTCCCGCGAATGAAGTTGAACTCACCAAACAGAACACAAAAGAGAGTTTAAAGCAGCAACGTGCGCAGCCTTCGTTTCTGGCGACCGAGATGGTGGCCAAAGTTATGTTTGGCGCGCACCCGTATTCAGTTACCGCGCCGACTCCCGAAGCAATTGACGCTACCACACGGGAAAAGCTAATCGAATTTCACCGGTCGAAGTTTGTTCCCAACAACGCTGTGCTGGTGGTTGCCGGCGACGTTGATCACGATTCGCTGCTCCAGCGGATCGAAGACCTCTTCGGTAATTGGCAACCGGGTGCAGTTATCGGTGATGACTTTCCTGCTCCGCCGACACGAACGGCCCGCTCAGCTTATCTCATTGATCGTCCAGGCTCAGCACAAGCCAACATCGTTATCGCCAATTCCGGAATTACGCGCACCAGTCCCGATTATTTCCCAATGCTGGTAATGCACACAGTACTGGGCGCCAATGCTTCGTCGCGCTTGTTCATGAATCTGCGCGAAGAGAAGGGCTACACTTACGGCGCTTATTCAAGCCTCGATGCGCGCCGTACGGCTGGAACTTTTCGCGCCACGGCAGAAGTCAGGACGCCGGTAACCGGCGACTCGCTGAAGGAGTTCTTTTATGAGCTCGGCAGAATTCGCAGCGAGCCGGTTTCGGAAAAGGAGCTTGCCGATGCCAAGTCGTATCTAACCGGCGTGTTTCCAATCCGACTGGAAACTCAGGAAGGGCTAATCGATCAACTGGTGCAGATAAAAATGTTTGGGCTGCCCGACAATTATTTGAATACGTATCGTAGCCAGATTCAGTCGGTAACCAGGGAACAGATTCAGGCGGTCGCGCTCAAGTATGTGAGGCCGGACGAGGCTGCCATAGTTATCGTGGGCGACGGCAATCAGTTGAGCGAACAAATAAAGCCGTATGCCGAGAATATTGAGTTCTATAACACGGCAGGAAAAAGGAAGACTAAGGGCGAGGCGTCTTCAGCGAAATCTGCCACCTTCTACGTGGGTGATTGGACTCTGCAAATCGACACCCCGCTGGGGCAAAGCATTCCAGCGACGCTAACGCTATCGCAAAGCACAAACGGGCTCTCGGGAAAAGTTGAATCGGAAATGGGCAGTGGAGAATTAGTGTCAGCGACGGTGGATGGCGACTCTTTATCTGCAATCGTTTCGCTTGACGTTGCGGGGCACGCGATCGAAGCAAACATTTTCGCTGAAGTAACCGACAATCAGATCGAGGGAACCTTTAGCTTGCAAGATGCTCCCGCTTTAACCTTCACTGGAACTCGAGAAAAAACCGCGGAAGCGCCGGCACAAAGTTAGCCCACTGAAGTTCCTATTTAGAAATCTGAATCCGCGGAAACAAAAAAACGCCCGGCCTTCGCGCCGGGCGTAATCACAGGAGGAACCGAAGTTATGGTGACCATTATAACCTACGGCCATCCAAATAACTTCAAACCCTTTGATGTAAATTCAATCGATCACGGTTGCTTGTTGTAGGACAGACATTCCTGTCTGTCCGTTTTTGCCGCGTCGCAACCAGATCCTTTCAAGCTGCGGGACAGACAGGAATGTCTGTCCTACTGCTGGTAGCGAAGCAACATGCCATCGCCGCCCACAGCCCAACCGATCTTCTTGACAAGGTAAAGTCCGTAAAGATTTTGTTTCGTGCCTGATTCCTGTTCCACCCAGTTCAAGCCGGCGTCATCCGTGCGCAGGATCGTGCCGTTGCGACCGATTGCCCAACCACTGTTGTCATCGACAAACTTAACACTCAAAAGCGTCGCTCGTGATTTGATGGCTATGGTCGTCCAGGTATTGCCGCCATCGATCGTTCGCAGAATCGTGCCGCGCTCTCCGACCGCGATGCCCTTTTTCTCGCTGCGAAAATCCAGGTGATAGATGGTGGCTGTGGTTTTTGCGTCCTGTTTTGTCCAGCTTTCGCCGCCGTCAACCGTTGCCAGGATGATGCCGCCGGTGCCCACAATCCAACCTCGTTTATCGTTAGCGAATTCAATATGAATTAACTCCAAACGGCTGGGCGCGCGTTGGCGACGCCAGGTTGCACCGCCGTCCTCGGTGTAGAGGAGGATGCTGTCGCTAACCCGATCGGTTTTGCTGACCGAACCAACCACCCAACCTTTTTTCTTGCTCGAGAAGCGTACACTGTAAAGCTCAACGTCTGCACCGTCGAATTCTCGCGGTAGAAAGCGGCGCACTTCGCTCCAGCGGGCGCCATCGTCGCGCGTTGAAAAGATCGCGTTTCCGGCCAACACAAAACCTATTTCTTTGTCGCGGAAGTAAATGTCGTTGATTGCGTCGGGCGTATCAACCTTTTGCGGCACCCAACTCGTGCCGCCATCGTCGGTGCGCGCGAGAAAGCCACCATCACCGCCGACCCAGCCTCGTTTGTTATCCAGAAAGAAAACTGTGTTCAGGTCCTGGCGTGCCGGTCCCACGCGCGTTGCGGTCCAGCCTTGTTGGGCTTTGACTGAACACGCGAACACAACAAGACAAAACATTGCTGTCAACAATCGGGTTTGTGAACTATGCACGGATGTTTCCCCTGGTCTTAACTGGATGCAGAAGCCTTCGCCTGAAGAACCTGCGTACTTGATCGGCTTCTTCACAGTGTATTTTATGGGAGATTATTGTTTAGAATTTTTACCTTAACTGCGGAAGCAACACAAGTGGAGGGTAGTGTGCTGGTTTAAATTAATCTCTGTGCGTCCTCTGTGTTCTCAGTATCTCTGTGGTGAATCTTTGGTAACGATTGCTTACCACAGAGACGCAGAGAACACAAAGCTTGCACAAAGAAAACTGAAATTATGACACCACACAAGCCGAAGGGCCGCGCGAGTTTCCCCGCCGGCCCTTCGAGTGTGGCACTCAAGGCTTACTCAGTTATCAGCCGCGTTTACTCGATAGATTGTCCCATCAAGAATGACGACAACTTTTTCGCCCAACGAGAAAAACGCTGCCAGCCGCGGTTTTTGTTTCAGCAGCGCAAAATAATCGTCGCTGCCAAACTTGACCACTGTCTGCGGCAAAGTCGTGCCTGCTTTGAAGTCCGCGTCTGTCCAAACGCCATCGCGCAGGTAAAAAGTTTTGCCGCCTGCGATTCGAATCGCAGTTGATTCATCTTTATCGACGCGCATAACTTCCTGCTGCGAGCGTGCCCGCTTGCTTTGTTGCACGGCGATATTGCCGGTGGTTGCCGTCGCATCTGCCGGCCTTGAGGCGGGTGGCGGCGGCGCATTTAATCCGCCCCCCACATTGCCGAGGCCTTGAACACGCGAGATGGGCTGGCGGGCAAAGTTCTGAGCCGCGCCCTCTTCAACCGCAAGATAAGAGGTGTAAGGTGTCACAATGCCATAGCGCGTCCCCAGGTCGACTATCTCATCGCGCAACTCCCGCTGCTCGCCGTTGGTTCGCACCTGCTCCATTAACCAGCCAACGCGACGCGTGGCCCACAAACGCGGCAGAAAATCATTCGTTTCTTCGTTCAAGGCAAAGTGAAGATTATTGAAGAAAAACTTTCTTTCGCTGCCACCTTTGCCAGTAAGCGTCAGACGAACAAAGTTCATGTCGATCGGATTGCGATAACGGCCGATGATCGTCAGTTGCGAGCCGCGAAACAGATCAGGCAGGGCTCGCGGGTAGGACAGATCGGTTTCCACTCCGGCCAGATCGAGCCGCAAGTCGCTGAGCACTGGATAACTAATCCGCGAAAAGAAGTTTGACACCTTAACTTCCAAATCTTCTTTTGGTTCTATGTAATCGGCAACGCCACCCGATTGCGACGCCAGGCGATCCAACAGTGACGTGTTCACGTCATAGCCGACGCCAAAGGGAAAGATGCGCGCTTCGCCAGTACTCTTCGCGTTTGCCAGAATTTGTTCGATGTTAGTTTGCCCAACCGTTGGCAAACCGTCAGTTAGAAAAACGATCATGCGTGGATGGCCCAAATTCGAAGACCGGCTGATCTGTTCACGGGCGGCTGTTAGCGCAGCGTCAATGTTTGTTCCACCGACCGGCTTTAGTGCTTCAACAAAACGAGTCGCGCGCGCCCGGCCGTTCTCGTCGGCATTGATCAATTCGCTCGCCAGCAGGTGTTCTTCCCCGGCAAACGAGATTACATTGAAACGATCCGCAGAGCGCAAAATCTTTATGCCGTAGAGCAAAGCCGCGCGCGCCTTTTCCATCTTGCCGGCGTCGGCCATCGAGCCCGAAGTGTCGAGCACAAAGACGATGTCCTTAGCGGCATACTCCTGTTCCGACCAATCATCTTTTGGCGAAACCATCAGTAAGAAGTAACCATCCTTGCCCGGCTCGCGATGCGTCAGCAGCGTCACCCCGAAATCTTCGCGCGAAAGGGCATAGAACAATTGAAAGTCCTGCGGCTCGCCCTGATTCTCAAAAGTCACTGCGGCCCGGCCCGTGCCATTTCGTTTCACTTCTATGGCGTGCGTTGGCGAGTAAACATTTCGTAGCGGATCTTTACTTTCGAGTTCCACACGACCAGAGACTGAGCCGATCTGTGCCATTTGCCTGCCGGTCCCGAGCGGATAGCGATAGGCGACCGTGCCTGACTCGGCGCGTAAAATCTGGCTGTAGCTGATCTCAAGTTTCTTGTCGGAATGCGGTGGTATGGGGAAGATGCTCGCCTGGAAAAGATCTTTCCCGGCATACTCAAGCAAGCCGGGATCGCGCTGGCGGCGCACAATCTCGTCGTAAATGCGGCGTGCTTCTTCGCGCGTGCGCACTTCGCCGACGAGTCGCCGGTTGCCGTCCCAGATTGCAAATTCAGTTATTGAAGCTTGTTCGGGAATGGGAAAGAAGTAAGTCCCTTCCAACGTAGCGTCGCTCTCGTTGCGAAAAATTTGCTCGACGTGCGTGGTCGCCACTTGCGAGACAATCTTCGTGTCGATCTTTATCGATTTGATCGGTAACGAACGTGGCAAAGGTATCGGCCGGGGTGGCCGTGGGCAGCGATCGCACTCACCCGGAACAATCACGCCCTGGGCCATGGCGCTGGCGGCAACTATTAACAGCATTGAGACAGACAAAAGAAGTGTTCGAATTTTGAAGGCTCTCATGATCTCCTCACCAAGCTCCCGCAGATTTACCCCTTGCCTGCTCTGTAGAACGCTGTTCCCCATCTTTCTTGCGTTGCCTTCTGTGCTCGTCAGTTGTATGAGGTCAATGGCACCAGACAGCAGGAAGAGCGGGGGCAAGCCCGCCTTCCCAACCTGAGAGATAGGCTTTGTTGAGTCTCTCAGTTGAGCTTGGGGGCCTCTCAAGCATGCCGTAACCAATCCAGCTTGAAAGCCTCACAGGTTGGGAAGGTGGGCTTGCCCCCGCTCTTGCTTTGA
>DASQPM010000092.1:0-7723 GCA_035643935.1 Pyrinomonadaceae bacterium
GGCCTCTCCAGCCGCGACTTCAGTAGTGCGAATCGCATCGAGCAGTGACGTTTTTCCATGGTCCACGTGGCCCATCACCGTGACCACGGGCGCGCGCGGCAATTCGACGTCGTCTGCGTCCGTCGCTATCAGTTCTTCAAACTCTTCTTCCGCAACCATCTCTTCAAACGGCACAAACGTAACTTCGTAACCGAAGCGCTTGCCGAGATCGACAGCAACATCGTCGTTGAGAGGTTGATTGATGGTTGCAAAGACGCCGCGTTGCAGCAGGAGAGTCACTACGTCTTTTGGTTTGATTCCGAGTTTCTCTGCAAACTCTTTTACGGTTGTGCCTTCAACCAAGCGCACCGGTTTGATCTCGCCGGGAATAGCGTCCTCGAGCCGGCCGGCAATGCGGTCTTCAAGTGAGAGTGCTTTCGGCGGTGGAATGAAGTCGCCTTTATCAAAGCGACCGCCCTTTCCTTCCGCTTTGCGCCCGCCGCGAGCAGGTGCGCGACGAGAGCGCCGGCGACCGGCATCCGGCGGTGGAATATATGTAGTTTGCGGCGTCAGTGTTTCGCCCGGCGTGCCCATGCGTTCGGTTCGCGACAGCGGCGTGCGTTCTCTGACGCGCGTGCTACGTTCGCCTCGCTCGCGCGGCGTGACCGGCGGCGTCACCACTGGTGAAGGGGCGCGCTCGCCCGGGCGAATGCCGGCGTTCAATGCAGCGACCGTAGGACGAAGAACTCTTACCTGATGTGAAGGTGCAGGAGTAGCAGCAGCCGGTGTTGCCGAAGCAAGCTCGGAAGTTGCCGCTTCTGCGGCCGCGCCATTCGCACCCGGCATTTCACTCACTGTCTCGGTTTCGGCCGAAACGCCTGTCTCGGTTTCAGCGGGTAACGGCGCGCGCGCAGCCGGAGTCAGTTTCTTGACCAGCCTGGCAGGCGTTGCCGGCTTGGCAGCAGCCGGACTGGTCGTGATTGGTTGGACTTCTGGTTCAGGACTGGCGATGACAGTTTCCGCTTCCGCTGCAAGCGGTTCTTCGGAAACTTCCAGCGGCGTCTCCTCAACAGCGCGCTCGGCTTTCTTTACGACTCGCACACCACGCTTAACGACAGCTTCCTTCTTGGGGAAATATTTGTTTCGGATCTTCTCTGCCAACTCTTTCGAAACAGAGTTGGAGGGAACGCTGACGTCCACACCTTCGCGCCGCACCTCTTCAATAAGGCGCTTGGTGTCCAGCTTTAATTCTTTGGCGAGATCGTAAAGACGAATCTTAGAGGAAACGCTCATGCACTCCTTTTCAAACGCCGCTAAATCTTTCGGCGTCTGGCTTCGAACAGTGGTTAAAGAACTCTCGCTCTCAGACCACCCTTTGAAGCAATGTCAGTGCACTGCGCAATGGTAGCCGTGGAGCGAACAAAGCAACACGCTGGCAAAACCAGCGACTGTGCCGCTACTAATTTGCCGCATCTGAGGAAGCATCCTGCTTCTCTTCGTCAGTGCTCTCGCTCGATGCGGCATCTTCTGAAACAGCGGGAGCAGAGTTTTCAATTTCGTCAGCAAATAATTCCGAAGCAAGTTGCTCATCAATAAGCTCTTCGCTAACAAATTCGCTGACACTTTCCAATGCGGCCGCGCCGCTCGACGTAACCTCCGGCGACGGCGTTATCGTGTCGGGACGCAAATCGCGGCCCGGCTCCTGCAACACCAGCTCGTCCTCCGAGACTGCCTCGGCTTCAGTTAAGGCCACAGGATCAGCCGATTCCTGCGCGAGGATGTCGGCCTCAGCTCTGAAGGGAATTCCGTTTTCCACGGCCTCGTCGTAGCCCGCGGCAGTCATCTCCTGAGAGGGCTCGACGTCGCCAGCTTCAATGCTTTCGTCGAATTCGGCTGAGGCCGCATGTTGCTCGACGGTGTCGCCGCCTTCTTCACCGGTCTGCGCTTCGCCTTCCTGCAGGGATTTGTCGCGGATTGCGATTACGGCCTGCGCCGCGCTCAGAATGTTTTCCGCTTCATCCAAACTCACGTCAAGAAACTCGACGAGATCGTCGACCGAGGTTTTGGCCAGCGCGTCAATATCGTTGATGCCATGTTCAGCCAGCGCATCAGTTTGCTGTGCAGTAACGCCCTCGATCGCTGAAAGCGGGACCGACTCTCCGGAAGCAATTAGTGCTCCCATCTGTTCGGTGACTTCGCGCTTAATCTCTTCTTCACTGCGTATATCGATGTTCCAGCCGACAAGCTTCGTCGCCAGTCGAACGTTCTGGCCACGTTTGCCGATCGCCAGTGAAAGCTGATCTTCGTTGACGATCACTTCCATTTGCCTTTGTTCGATGTCGGTAATGCGGACCTGATTGACCTTGGCGGGTGATAAAGCATTCGCCGCAAATACCGAAGGTTCGTCAGACCACTCGATGATGTCAATTTTTTCCCCACGCAGCTCGCGAATGATCGCCTGCACGCGCGAACCCTTCATGCCCACGCACGCGCCGACCGGATCAACGTCGCGTTCGTTGGAAGTCACCGCAATCTTGGCGCGTTCGCCCGGTTCGCGAACCGCAGATTTGATCACAACAGTGCCGTCGTAAATTTCCGGCACTTCCATTTCAAACAATCGCAGCAGCAACTCCGGCGAGGTGCGCGAAACTTCTACTTGCGGCCCCTTTGATTCTTTGGAGACGTTGTTGATGACAATCCGGATGCGCTCACCCTGGTTCCACTGCTCGCCGCGCGACTGTTGCGAACGAGGCAGGATCGCCTCGAGGTTTCCCAGGTCAACAATGATATTGCCGCGCTCAAATCGCTTGACGTATCCGTTAACAAGGTCGCCAATCTTGTCGACATACTGCTCGTAAACATTGCTGCGAACTGCGTCCCTGACTTTTTGAAACAAGATTTGCTTGGCGGTCTGCGCGGCAATACGTCCCAACTCCTCCATCGGCAGCGGCAAAAGCAAAGCATCGCCTAATTCGACTTCATCGCCCGCCAGCTCGCGTGCTTCGTTGATCGAAAGCTCGGTAGCAGCGTTCGCTACTTCATCGACTACTACTTTCGAAGCCGAAAGTTCGATGCCGGTCTCCGGGTTCCAATCGACCTGGATGTCTTCGCCGGAGCGAAACTGTTTCTTCGCTGCCGCGCGCACAGCTTCCTTCATTGCGTCGATGACCAGATCGCGCTCGATGCCCTGTTCCTGGCAAAGCGCCTCGATGTTTTGTGCGATGGATGAACTCATTGAGCTGTACTGTCTCCGCTGGCTCGGACGCTAAAGTCGTTGCGCCGTTTGAGCCTATTCAATTGTTATTCAGTTGTAAGTCGCACGCCTTTTAAATGCGCGCTTCCTTGTTATCGTGTCAATTCGCCTTGGCGCGGCGAAGTTCCTCTTCAAAGTCCATTTCCAGGTTGGCTTTAGAAATTGACTCGAATGGCACTATTACCCGGCCGCTGGTGCGATCCTCGATTGAGACGTCGTCGCCTTCGATACCTAGCAACCTGCCGCGAAAGTTTCTTTGTCCGCCAATTGGATTGCGCGTCTTGATCTTTACGATCTGGCCCGCAAAACGCTCGTAATCCTCGCTTTTATAGAGGCCCCGTTCCAGGCCTGGCGACGAAACTTCCAGGGTGTAGGAAGCATGAATAAAATCCTCGACGTCGAGAACAGTGCCGACGTGAAAACTCACTTCCGAACAATCTTCGTGAGTTACGCCGTTTGGCTTGTCAATAAAGATCCGCACAATGGGTTTGTTATCAGGCCCGGCGACTTCGACGTGCACCAGCTCGACCCCGTGATCGATTGCCACTTGCCCGGCGATTGCCTGAACACGCTGTTCAACCGAACTTGCTCCCATTGTCAACCTCCAAAAAACCTGTCGCCCAAAATAAAAAGTGGGCGCGAACCCACCGGACGAGACCGCCGCGCTCCGAGCAAGCCGTGAATTATACGGAAAGGCAGGTGGGGAAGCAAGTTGACGATCTTTCGCAGGTCGCAGCGAAAACCGCCGTCAATTGAGTGCTTTCCACTATTCAAAAGCATTGAAAGCATTGAAAAGCACCTTGCTGTGTCGTAGTATTCGCCCGTACTGCAATCGATTCTTCGTTTAGGCTTCCTTGTGGCAATCCCGCCATCGGTATAAAGGCGACAAAACAACTGTTGGTTGTGCGATAAACACACCAATGATCGGGCAGACAGTTTCACATTACCGCATCCTTGAAGCCCTCGGTGAGGGAGGCATGGGGACTGTTTACCTGGCGGAAGATACACACCTCGGCCGCCGTGTTGCTATCAAATTTCCTTCAGTCAATTCCGACTCTCACGATTATCGCGCGCGCTTCCTGCGCGAAGCTCGCGCCGTTTCCGAACTTAGCCATCCCGGTATTGCAACGCTTTTTGATTACGGCGAAACGACTGAGGGCCGCCCATTTCTGGTGATGGAACTGGCGCGCGGCCGCTCGTTGAGCGAACTAATGCAGAAAGGCGAGCTCGATCTACCGCGCGCCGTTGCGATCGTCAGGGACGTGGCGCTGGCGCTGGTCGAAGCGCACGCGCGCGGCGTGGTCCATCGCGATATCAAGCCGTCAAACATAATGATTGACGATGGCGGCCAGGTTAAAGTGCTTGATTTCGGACTGGCGAAACAACTAACCAAAGATCACGTGCTGAGTTCCGAGCCGGAAGCGCAAACCCTTCTCTCAACAGAAACGCGCAGTGGTGTGGTGCTGGGAACTCCTGCTTACTTATCGCCGGAACAAGCAATTGGCGGCGCAGTTGACGGACGCAGCGACCTGTTTGCGCTTGGCACCCTGCTCTACGAAGCAATCACCGGTCGCACGCCATTCGCCGGTAACAGCTTCATCGAGATTGCGGCGAACGTACTTCACGTTCAACCGCCCGAGCCTTCAAAGATCAATCGCCATGTGCCGAAAGAGCTTGACTTCATTACTCTGAAGGCGCTGGCCAAGAAGCCAAACAAGCGTTACCAATCTGCGAAGGAATTGATTGCGGATCTCAACGCTGTCAAGGAACAGTTAGAGGAAGACTCAGGGCAGACACTCATCAAACGCAGCCCGTCTGCGTCAATCAGTGCGCACAGCAGGACGCTGAGCAACCTGTCGCAGATTCTGCAACGGCCGAGCATACCTATTTCTTATATTCTCGTTGGCGTAGTTGTTTTAGTGATTGCCGGAGTAGTCGCTCTTCGCTACCTGCGCCCCTCGCCGCACACGCCGCCTGTCGAGGCGCAGCGTTGGTATGACATCGGGACCAGCGCGCTGCGAGATGGCGCCTACTATCAGGCGACCCAGGCGCTGGAACGGGCCATTGGCGCTGATGACGCATTTATGCTGGCTCATGCGCGACTGGCCGAAGCGTTGGTGGAACTGGATTATGTGGACCGCGCCAAAGACGAACTGTTGCGCGTAAGCAGCGTCGATCGTGCGAGGCTAGCCAGTCTTGATTCGCTTTATCTCGACGCGATTACAGCAACTGCCCGGCGCGATTTTGCCAAGGCGATCGATCTGTACAGCCGTATTGCAAAGCAGAGCGGTGACACCGAAAAGCCGTTCGTACTGCTCGATCTGGGTCGCGCTTATGAAAACAACAATGACGTCAAGGGAGCGATTCAAAGCTACACGGAAGCAAGCACGCGCAACCCGCAATACGCGACAGCGTACCTGCGTCTGGGCATAGTGTTCGGACAACAAGGCGATCTTGCAAAGGCTCTCTCAGCCTTTGAAACCGCTGAATCGATCTATCAGGCACTGGGCAACATCGAAGGCCGCACTGAGGTCGTTTTTCGGCGCGGCGCTTTATTAAACAAACGCAACAAGCTTGCCGAAGCTAAGACGCAATTGGAACAAGCACTGGCGCTGGCCAAAGCAAACGACAACAAATCGCAAATCATCAAGGTACTACTGCAACTATGCAGCGTTTCGTTCGATGCGGGCGAAACGGAGCGTTCCACTGGTTACGCTCGCGAGGCCGTCGACCTGGCGCAGAAGAGCGGCATGGAGAATTCGAGCTCACTGGCGTTAGTTGATCTGGGAAACTCATTTTTAATACGCGGCCAACCCAGTGAAGCGGAAAAATATCTTTCGCAAGCGCTTGATTCTGCGCAACGAGCCAAAGCTCGCCGCACCGAAGCGAAAGCGCGAGTCTCGCTGGCGAGTTTGCGTCAACAACAGAATAAACCGGATGAGGTGATTCAATTTGTCGAGCCGGCGCTCGCTTTCTACCAGCAGGGTGGCTACAGTTCCGAAACCTTTTCCTGTCTGGTACTAGTCGCGCGAGCAAACCTGCAAAAGGGTGACTACCCGGCAGCTCAAAAAGGCCACGAGCAATTGCTGCAACTCGCGCAGACTGCCAACGATCAGTCGTTGCTGGCGCTGGCACATGCTGAACGCGGGTCAGGTCTTGCCGACGAACAGAGATTTACGGAAGCTCTCGATCATTTGATCCAGGCCGGGGACCTTTACAGCGCGCTGGGCGTACAGCGCAGCCTTGCTTACAACCTAATGGATCGCAGTGATGTCTTGTGGCGTCTTGGCCGTTATGACGAAGCGCAAAGTCTTCTCGCTGAGGCCGAAGCGATAGCCAATAAGCCAGGCGGTGAGTTGAAGCGTCTGTCCGCCGAGGTCGAGCTGATCAAAGCCGAGATCGCTTTGAGCCAGGGTCATTTTCCTGAAGCAAAGGCAGCCGCCGCGAAAGCTTTGGAAAAGGCTGGCGACGAATTTCCTAACCTGGCCACGAATACAAAGCTGCTGCTGGGCCTGGCGCAAAGTTACGGCGGCGCGCCCGCGGCGGGCAGAGCCGTTGCCAGCCAGGCTTTTGAGGCGGCCAGGCAATTGGCCGAGCCGGCCCAACTCGCCGAGGCCCATCTCACACTTGCGGAAACAATGCTGGTTTCCGGCGACTCTCAGGCCGCACTCGCCCACGCGCAGGAGGCCGCAGACGTATTTCTCAGGCTGGGAAGGGGAGAGTCAGCCTGGAGGTCGCTGACCATCGCGGCGCAATCCTCGCAAAACTTCGGTGACAAAACCAGGGCGCGCGAGTATGCTCTCAAGGCCAGAGATTCGCTTTCCAAACTCGAGCAGCGCTGGAACGCCGAAAACTACAAGAGCTATCTCAATCGCCCGGACATTCAGCGTCTCAAAAAACAACTGGATCAACTCACTGGTTCCACGTAAGCACGGAACAAGTCTGTTGCTCAGTTCAAATTGATCTTTTCGCTTTTGAAAATTTCTTGAAGTGCGGGTTGCCCCCACACAAACAGTTCTTCCATCCCACAAAAGGAGAGAATTATGCGTCAACTACGTTTACTGATCATCGCCATCGCTACCGTCTGCGTGCTGGCCCTCGGTGCTTTTGCTCTTGTCAATCGGACGACGGCGCCCCCTAATCCAGGGGACGACATCATCATTAAGGGTGGTTCTTTGACCATAGAATGCACCAACGCTGCCAATAAGAATTGCATTGCGCCATTCGACAACACGAACAAGAACTACAAACATAAGAATGGTGGTGGCAAGATCGAAAGGATCGTAATAATGGACAGCGCCGGCAATGCGTTGCCGAATGGAACGTTTACCAGATCCGCTAACTTCCCTGACGGCAAGCCGCAGGTGTTAGTAGCTTATCAGTAGCATTTCTGGTGTCCTGGCGGGTGCGGGATTTGTCCGGCTCTACCGGCTCACGATCTCTAGGGCATGTCAGCGCGCGAGTGCGGACTTGACATGCCTTAGTGGGCCA
>DASQPM010000093.1:0-4958 GCA_035643935.1 Pyrinomonadaceae bacterium
TCTTTTCCTGAGGCTAAGCCTCAGGAAAAAGTCATCAAGGGGACCTGGCGGAAAGCCCTAGGCATTCCGCACTGTGCGGCGGCAAGCCACAAAACAGTGCGACACCACGTTTTGAGTTTTTGGATTATTTGAATCCGCGTAAATGCGCGGCTAATCATTCCGAGCGTGGTTTCTAGCTAACCGGCTTGTGACAGGTTACGCAATCATTCGTCCCCGGAATTTTTCCCTTCAATGCAGGTCTGGCCGCGAGCGCTTTATCGTGGCAGATATTGCAGTTGGTGTGATAAGCAACTTCGTTCGTAAGCTTCACCGGCGCTGGTTTGTCCGGATAGGTCACGGTTGGAATCGGGGCGCTGTCGTCTCCGGCTTGCAGGTGACAAGCGCGACACATCTTAACTGGTTTCGAGTCGGCCGCTTTGAGCCGCGCTGCGGTTAAGGCTACTTCACGCTCGGAAGTTTTCAGCGGCGCTTTCAATGCGGAGGCAGGCTGGTCGGTGTGATGGCACTCCACGCAAGACAGCACACTTTTGCCATCGATGCTGTACATCTTCGTCGTGTGATTCTCGTGATTGAAAGCAACCTCGCCATACTTGTCTGACTGGCTGTCTTTATCCAGCACTACTTCCTTCTGCTGCGTCTTGCTCTCCTTTGGAATCTCCTGCAACGAAAAATTTGGGCTGCCGGCAACTGTAATCACTGCCGCACAACTCAGCGCCGCGATCAGAATCAATAATTTTCTCATCTGCCTACCTCTGACAAATATTTAAGAGAACGTCGAAAAGTTGGGGAGGGATTCAAGCAGTGACATCTTAAATAGGGCACTTGAGCGTGTCAAACAATTTATCCGTTGTGGCATAGACTTTAAGTCTGTGGTGGTGGGGCGAAGTATTAATGCAGTCTGTGTTACTCAACAAACACAGACTAAAGGAAGGTCTGAACAAGTCAATGCGGGCTAGCGTTTCCAAAGCCGCGTAGGGGCTGGAAGCATAAAGCCTGGGGTGGAGCGGAGCGGAGCGGAACCCCAGGACGACGATGGTTTAAGACCCGGAGCGCGCGAAGCGCGCGATAGCGCAAACGCCGCGATTTACCTGCCATAAACGGGCTGTCGCCCACTTCGTGGGCTTTTCTTTTTTTGACTTGAACGATCCTGGGGTTCCGCTCCGCTTCACCCCAGGCTTTATGCTATCGCCGCGCTTCGCAGGCTTAGTGCAAACTTTTCACCACTTATTCACAGTCACCCAAAGTCTGTGCTACTTACATCGGCATGCGAAATGTTGCCGCAGTGTGGCAGCGCTTGCAATCCGTGAATGAGAGATCGCCGCCAAACGAGCGCTTGCCGTTGTGGCAGGTGAGACAAGTGCTGCCGCGCGCGGCAAAATGCTCGCTGGGCGCCGGGGAACTAACTTGCCGCGATTGCGGGGCGCCGGCAGTTAAGTTGTGACAGTCGGTGCAGCCCAGCCGTTGGCCTGGTCCATGCTTGGCGTGACTGAATGCAAAACGAAACGAGCGGGCGTTTGTAACGGTGCGCGAAAATGCTTTCTCATCATGACAGACACCGCACGACGCGATCTCTCGTCCACTCGCAGACTTACTGCTCGGCGTGTGACATGCGTAACACTGATTGTGCGCCGACAGACTTGCGGGAATGGAAAGGGCCGCAGCGCCGCGTCCGCCCAATCTGCTGTGACAGGCCGCGCATCCGCTCTGTGGCCGGGCGCTGCCGGTCATGTGTTGAGCATGATCAAAATTGACACTGAAACTCTCGTTGAACTTTGAGGGAAAACTCTTCAGCGGCGGATTGGAGCTGCTGACCTCTGTATGACAGATCGCGCACATCGGGACAGCCGGCGTAACAAACTGTCCCACGTGGCAGCCGGTGCAGGCTTTGTGACCGGGAAAGCGTGGCGTGGCGGAATTATCGCCGCCGCGTTGGTGGCAGGAATTGCAGGCCAGCGATGCGTGCTTCTGGCTGTTGTGCTTGAAAGTTGAATAGTCGAGTTCAGGACTTTGCGGCATAGACGCTAACAGCAAGAACTCTCTGTGAAAACTCTGTGCTCTCTGTGTCTCTGTGGTGAACGCATCGTGCGATTTACTCACCACAGAGACACAGAGAATAGAGAGACCGCACAGAGAAAGCACCCACGCGATCGTGGAACGTCTGGCCGGAAAGTTGGAACGTGGCAGGCTCATTTCACGTCCTTGCGCTTCTTTGGCGTCAGGCCTGAACTCAAATAATGACTTGCCGGCGGATCGCGGCGCCCGACGTCAGAAGTGTGACAGTAAGTGCAAACGAAATCACGATTCTTGTCGATTGCCACTAGTTCGTTGGGAATTTCCAAATGCGCCGGCGCCTTGTTGTGACACTCGCTGCAGGCTGTAATGGGCACGTCGGGTTTCAAACCGCGCAAGGTTACAGACTTTGTAATATTGATATGGCAGGTTGTGCATTCCTGAGTGTGTGGTTCGAGGCCATGGCGAAACTTCAAAGAGATTCGCTGCGGCGAATCTACCCAAACATAGGGCTGTGTTGCCAGCTTGTGACAGCCGCCGCAGTTTTCGCTTACCGGCTGTTGTGACTTCCAATGACAGTTGAAGCACGAGGCATGACTCAGCGGCGCCAGCTTGAAAGTATCCTGGGCGGGGATAAAAGCATCGGGCCAGGCCGGAGCCAGTCCGGGCACAGATCCGGCGCGCGGTTGATGACAGATTTCGCAGTTGTTGTAGTGTTTTGTTTTGTCGTCCGCAAAGGAAACGGAAGTGCTAAAGCCGGCAGGCACGAATTGTGGAGTCTGAATTCTTAATTTGCGGAAGAGTTGCGCAATCACATCCTGATGTTTGTCATGCGGGAACTCAATTAGGAACTGACGCTTGCCGGCCAGATTGCGAAAAGCAAAACGCGCATCGTCTCGCGGTGAAACCTTCGAGTGACAGCCAGAACAAATTGTCGGCTTCGCGCCTTTGAAAAACTGAGCGCGGTGACAACTAACGCAGGCATCATGATCGGGAAAGTCGGCAACATCGGGATAGTCCCGAGCCTTCTTCCAATTGTCGGTGGGGACCCGGTGGCAGGTGTTGCAGGCCGCCTGATGCTTCTTTGTGGCATGCGAAAAATGTGAATAGTCAGTTGCAGTTGTGCTGCTGCGCGCAGTTGGCGCGCGTCGTGGCTTCCGGCGCTGAGCGGCAGCGTTTGGTCCCAGCATGCAAATGCCGGCGCACAGAATGATTGCCGCACAAATAACTAAGATAGAGAACCGGGCCGCAAGTTTCATTTGCATGCGAAGCAAGTCCAACGTCCAACGTCCGCCAAACTCTAGTAGTTCAGAGTACAAGCTTCAGCTTGCGTGGGTTGGGAAGAGCAACCTGAAGGTTGTACTCTGAACTGCTTGAATGGCATTCCGACTTTCAGGTTAAGGCGTACAGACAGGCAGCGGTTTCTCCACCGCCACACACTTCACCAGCCTGTCCTTGCGATTTGAGATTGTATAGAGCTTTTCCGTGGCGAGATCTTCAGCTTTCAATTGCACCTCGCAATTCCACAAAGAGACGTTCGGCCCAATCTCAGTGCCGACGATGTTCGAGAGCGTGTAGCTGCCCGGTTCGAGATCGGTGAAGTAAGCACTTCCGTTGCGGTCGGTCATCACTGAAAGGACCCTGGCGCCGGAAACAGCCTCCGCCTGCTTGATGATTGCCGCGATCTCATTTTGGCGTTCACGGTAAAACCCGTCGCGCAGCTTCTCTGGCAAGTTTACAGTCAACCAGTTGCGCGCAAGTTGGCGATTGCCCAGCTCTTTTTCGCTGGCAGTAAGCGCGGTGGCAAACTCACGCACGGCGTGCGGTCCCTCGACATCTTCCGATTGCAGCTCGCGACAATAAACCGATTCGCAGTCATTTTCCTTTAACCAGTTGATCAGTTCTGTGCTTGCCCCAGCCCGCACGTAATAACATTCGCGCGTGGTTAGCGGTTGCCGATCCATCGCCTCGATCAATGTTTTGTTTTGTTCGAGCGAACCTTTGATAAGAAAGAACCGCTTGCGCGGTAGCCCAGACAGCCCTTTAGTTGTCTCACCGAGTTTGACCTTCACTCGCAAGTGCAAAACGCCGCGAGCATCCTGCGGTAGCGCGCTGGAGGTTTGGCCCACACACCAGACGGCGAGAGTGAGGAAAATGAAAAAGAGGGCCGGCCGCGCGACGGCAATCCAGCAGCGCCCGCCGTCTAAAGACTTAAGGTGTCGTCTGGATGTATTCATTATAAATTTGGACTGCGCGGAAACTTTAAAAATGGCAAGCGCACGCCGCGAACGAAAACCTGATCGGAGCGAATTGCTACCGGCGGCGCATAGCCGTTACCACCGCCGGCGCTAATCAAGTCGTCCTGATCGACACCGTCGCCGCTGATGCCGATTGCCCCTACCAACACGCCGTTTTTGTAAAGCGGCACGCTGCCGGGAAATATTTGAATGCCGTTTGGAAGATTCGGAATAGCAGTACACGGCACCGCGGCGCCACTGATTGCGGCCAGTAAGTTGGCCTTGATCAAATCGAGTTGCAGGCCGTCATTGAATGGACTCCATTCGCCAAGCGCAGTGCTGAATGGACCAGCAGCGCTGTCGTTAATGCCATCAGGAAAGAAAGGTCGATGCAGAAAGCCTCCCGCGCGATCAGTGAAGGCAACAGATCCATCTAATTTCAATCCATCGGCGAATGCTCGATCTACATAGTTGCCGAAGCCCGCCGTGCGCAACAGTGTCCCTGCACTTGTGTTTGAATAGAAAGCGGCGGTGCGCGCTTTCTGGACCGAAACGTCAAAACCGAACACCGGCGCATCCGGCTGGCGAAATACGCCCAGCACATTTCCCGAAGCATCAACCACTGCAATCGTAACGCGCGCGTTGCTGCCCAGTGGCTGGCGGATCGCTGCGCGCGTAATGTTGGCCTGCTGCGCCGCGTGCTCAATGACG
>DASQPM010000094.1:0-4785 GCA_035643935.1 Pyrinomonadaceae bacterium
AGTTAGCGTGATGATGAAAAGCGACGACGAACAGCGAAGCCGCAAGCATTAAGGCGGGAATCAGAACTCGGCGCGGGGAAACGCTTTGCATAAGGAGGTCGTAGAAAGTTTACCTCAATTCCGCAGAGCAATGCTCGTTAAAGTTGGCGCGCGGCAAGGTCCTAATTTCGGTTCTCTCTGCACAGAGATTAGTCAAACCCGGGGCACTACCTCGGCGCACCGCAACAAGATATCGCGTCGCGGCGAGTCGGATTTCAGGACTGCGCGCCTGATTTGCTATACTCCGCGCACTGAATGGCGATTCATTTTTCGCGACAGGACGATCACTTTGGAACGAGAAACTTTGGAAATGGATGTAGTGTTCGTCGGCGGCGGACCGGCGAATTTGAGCGGCGCTCTGCACCTGGCAAGCCTAATCAAAACTCATAACGCGGAAGTGGAAAGCGGCAAACGCGCGGGCGCGCCGCTGGGTGAAATCGAGATTGGCGTGATCGAAAAAGGCACGACTGTGGGCGCTCATATTCTTTCCGGCGCCGTCATGGATCCGCGCGCATTGCGCGAGTTGATCCCGGATTTTGTCGAACAGGGTGCGCCGTTGGAGTCGCCGGTAAAGGAAGACTATTTTCTTTATTTAACGAAGAAACACGCCCTTCGTTCGCCGATAACGCCGCCGCCGCTAAAGAATCATGGCTACTACATAGTTTCGCTCAATCGTCTCACGGCCTGGCTCGGCGAGAAGTGTGAAGCAGCCGGCGTAAATATTTTCCCCGAGTTTCCCGGTGCAGACGTTCTTTATGACGAAGATGATCGCGTGGTGGGCGTGCGCACTGGCGACAAGGGGATCGACAAAGAAGGGAAGCGCAAACCAAACTTCGAACCCGGCGTCGATCTTCGTGCCAAGGTGACGGTGCTGGGCGAAGGCCCGCGCGGCTCGTTAACCAAGCAGCTCACTGAGCGGCTCAATCTTAATGCCGGTCGCGAACCCCAGGTTTACAGCATCGGCGTCAAGGAACTATGGGAACTGCCCGACGACCGTTATCCAACTGGGAGAGTGACCCACACACTTGGCTTTCCTTCAGACGCGCACACCTATGGCGGTGGCTGGATTTATGGAATGCAGAACCGCATCTTGAATATCGGCTATGTAACGGGTCTCGACTATCAGGATCCGCTGCTCGATCCGCACGCCGAATTTCAGCGTTTCAAACAGCATCCATTTCTGCGACGGTTATTGGAAGGCGGCAAGATGATCCGCTACGGCGCGAAGACAATTGCGGCCGGTGGCTATTTTGCGATGCCGCAAATTTACGCCGACGGCGTTTTGCTGGTGGGCGACTGCGCCGGCTTTCTTAATTCACAAAGACTAAAAGGCATTCACTCCGCGATTAAAAGCGGCATGCTGGCGGCGCAGACTATTTTCGAATCGCTCTTAGCGGGCGACTATTCCGCGCGGCAGTTGCAGCGTTACGAACAGCTCGTTAATGAAAGTTGGATCATTCCCGAGCTGCGCAAGGTCAGAAATTTTCACGCGGGCTTCAAACATGGCCGCTGGTTGGGACTCGCAAACACGGGGCTGCAGTTTATTACTGGCGGCCGCTCGTGGGGACTTTTCGATCGCGCGAAAGCGGAAGCCGGTCACGAGGTAATGAAGAAGCTTTCAGCTTACGGTTATCGCGGCGACAATATTGAGCAGCGGTACGACGGACTGCGCTTCGACGGTAAGATTGCCTTTAACAAGTTGACTGACGTCTACCACGCGGCTGTCGGGCATAGCGAAGACCAACCGTCCCACCTTCACGTGCTCGATACGAATATCTGTGCGACGCGCTGCAGGGAAGAGTATGGAAATCCCTGCCAAAGATTTTGCCCAGCCGCAGTTTATGAAATGGTTGACGACGGCACGGAAGGGAAGCGCAAGCTGCAGATCAATTTTTCAAACTGCGTCCACTGCAAGACCTGCGACATCATGGATCCCTATCAAATTATTAACTGGGTAACACCAGAAGGTGGTGGAGGCCCGGACTATAAGGGCATGTGAAGGTTTGAGGCTCAACTAAAGCGACGCTAATCCTTGTCGCCGTCGTTCACGGTGAAGTTGACCCGGCCTCGCATCACTTCTTCCAAAGCAATCCGCGTGTTCTTGTGTTTGACCGTGTCGATGTCGATGCGCGGCCGCGCGCCTCTTTGCAATTGCTTGCTTCGCTTGGCGGCGAGAATTATCAGACGGTATTTCGAATCAATTTCCGGCGCCTGCGTTTCTTCTGCGATCTCTTCAATCACTTCTTTGGTTGCCATTATTAATGCCCATCCTCCTGGTCAAATAAGAACATCTAATTCGAATTGCCTTCTTCTTTCGCCATAAACGCTTCGACGACGTTTTTGATCTTCCGCTCCTGGCGGCTCAGCCGTGCCCTTTCAGCAAAGACGATCGCGGCCATTTGGTTCGCGGCCAGTTCAGCGTCATCGTTAATGATCACATACTGGAATGCCGAATAATCTCTTAACTCGACGGGCGCATTCCGCAATCGCACATCCAACTCTTCCGGCGAATCCGTGCCGCGCGCAGTCAGTCGAGTCTTCAATACTTCAAACGAAGGTGGCAGAATAAAGATGCTTACCGAGTCCGCCATCAATTGCCGCACGCTAGCCGCGCCCTGAACATCTACCTCGAGAATTATGTCGCGGCCTGCGGCAATCTCGTGCGCGACCTGTTTTCGCGTCGTGCCATAGAGTTTGCCGTGCACGCGTGCCGATTCGAGGAAATCATCCGCCGCAACCATCTCGTCAAAGACTTCAGGAGTAACAAAGAAATACTCGCGCCCATTCACTTCACCGCTTCTTGGCGCCCTGGTTGTGAACGAAACAGAATAACTAAGATTCGGTACCTTATTCAACACGCGCTGGATCAGCGTGCCTTTGCCGCCGCCCGAAGGTGAACTGACAACGAAGAGAATGCCACGACCGCCGGTCGCCTCCGCGGGCAGGTTTTCCGCCTGGTTCTGGTCCATTTCACTCAACATTCTGGACTTGCTCACGCAATTTTTCGACTTCCGCTTTGATTGCCAGCGCTGATTCTTTCATTGAGAGATCCGTTGATTTTGAAAGTGTGGTGTTGGCTTCGCGGTTAAGCTCCTGCAAAAGGAAGTCGAGCATCTTGCCGGTTTCACTGGTGGAGTTCAACGCTTCGCGAAACTGTATCAGATGGCTGCGCAAGCGGACCATCTCTTCGCTGACGTCGCTGCGATCTGAAAGATAAGCAACTTCCTGCGCCAACCTGCCTTGATCGATCTCAACCAGTTGGCCATTGCGCGAAAGTAGTTCGCCAATCCGTTTTTGCAGTCGAGCGCGGTAAGCATCAACTAGACCTGCCGCTGCGGCTTCAATCAGCGGAACCAGCGCTTCAATCTTGCCGATGCGTTCGGACATTTCCTGGCGCAGGGTTTCACCTTCCTGCGCGCGCATGTGTTCGAGTTCATCGAGTGCACCCGCCAGCGCCTTTTCAAGTCCGGCGGCTATATCATCGGACAGGCCATCGCGCGATGGTTGCAGCGCGCCCGGCAGCCTGGCAACCAGGTTTATGTCTAGCTCTCCGGCGATGCCAAACTCCGTCTGCATTTCGCGCAGCGCATTAACGTAGCCAGCTATCAACGGCCTGTTCAACTCGTAGGCGGTTTGCGATGTTTTCTCCACATTGATCGTCACATCAACACGACCGCGTGAAAGGCGCGAAGAAATCTGTCTCTTGATCGCGGGTTCAAGCGGCGCGAGCTCCCCTCCGACGCGCAGATGCACGTCGAGAAAACGATTGTTCACCGTCTTCAGATCCACGGAGACAGAAAAATTCTCTCCCTCCGCCGCGCCGCGCCCATATCCTGTCATTGATTTCATAAGTTTTGTTCGTTGTCAGTCGTCAGTTGTCAGTTGGCAGTAGTCTTTAGGTATCGTCAATTTACGAACAGCTACGCAATCAGTGCCGAATCACGAACAACTGACTACTGACTACTGACCAGTTCTTCTTCTTCTTCGTCAGCGAATTGAAGCTCGTAGAGTCTTCGATACTGTCCGCCTTTGGCCAGCAATTCGGAATGCGTCCCGACCTCCGTAATGCTGCCGCCTTCCACTACAACGATGGCGTCAGCGCGCCGGACAGTTGACAGGCGATGCGCGATCACCATGGTGGTGCGGTTACGCACCAGGTTCGCGATTGCCTGTTGCACAAAGCGCTCTGATTCGGCATCGAGTGCGGAAGTAGCCTCGTCTAAAATCAGCACCGGCGCATCAACCAAAAGTGCGCGCGCGATCGCCAACCTTTGCCGCTGCCCGCCGGAAAGAAAAATTCCTCGCTCACCGACGATCGTTTCATACTTGTGTGGCAGCTCTTCGACGAAATCATGCGCAAAGGCAATGCGGGCTGCCTCTTCTATCTCAGCCTGCGTGGCATCGGGTTTTCCATAAGCGATGTTGTGACGAACAGTATCATTGAACAACACCGTTTCCTGAGTAACCAGGGCAATCTGGGCGCGCAAGCTCGAAATGGTCGCGTCGCGCAGGTCAGTTCCGTCCCAAAGCACCGCGCCTGAAACCGGATCGTGGAAACGCGGCAACAGCTTCGTCAACGTCGACTTGCCACCGCCTGATTCACCAACCAGGGCCACCATTGAACCGGCCGGCACCCTGAGGTTGATGTTGTGCAGTACCGAACGTGCTTCGTTCGCATAGCCAAACGAAACATCCTTCAGTTCGATCGCGCGGATTAATGGACCAAGCGTGACTGCATTTGGTTTT
>DASQPM010000095.1:0-3021 GCA_035643935.1 Pyrinomonadaceae bacterium
CCAAGTCCCGCGTAAAACGCGGCCTCGGCGTAGTGCGGATCTTTTTTCTGAAGCTTTGTAAAGTATTCGGTAGCGTCTTTCCATTTACCATCGAGCATGTAGTAACGGCCCAGTTCGAACGCAGCTTGCGGATAAATCGCGCCGCCGTTTGCATCCGCAAAAAAGCGTAAGGCATTCTTTAGATAATTAATGCGCTTCTCATCGCGCTCGCCGAGTTGCACTCCCTTTACGTAGGCTTCAAAGGCACGCTGCGGCACCTTTGTAGCTTCCTGCACCAGTTGGTTTTGAGAAAAAGGAAGCGCCTTGTCGCGTTGATAAAGAATTTGGTAAGCAAGCCGGCCCTGAATATTCTGCAGCGTCGTCAATGGACCACCAAAATCAAACTGCCGCGTGGCCCAACTGCCGTCAAACATCTCACCGAGCGTGCGGCCCTCGTTTACCTTGATCACGCGCGCTGTTAACTGGACATAAGCTTCGACCGACGATCTATCTCTTTTTGCTGCACCCGGCTTTGCGTCGGGCTCTGCCGGCGTAACCGAGTAAGTGCCAATCACAATCATCGAAGCTTTGGCTTCACGCGCCAGCTTGATCGCGGTAGCGCGCGAAGGAATCACAGTTTCCGGAAGTCGCAGCCGTTGATAAGCGAGTTCGCGTTCGTCACTGGAAACAACCAGTAGACCAGGCTTGTTGAGCAATTCAGCGAGCGAGTCGGCAAAGCTTTCTCCGACCCAGTTGTATTCGGGGCGATTCGAGGTGTTTTCAAAAGGCAGCACCATCACCACATCACTGACAGATTGGGCGCGAACCGTAAGTCCCGAAACCACAAAAACCAGTAGTGCAACCGCCGCAATCAGCAGGTGGCGAGGCGTAAAGTCAGGAAGCGAAATTCTTAGCATCGATCAATAACCCTCAATAAAAAGCGGGAAAATTCTGACAAGACAAAATATGATGCCATCAATATAGCAGCGGTTGGTCATCAGACGCATCCGGGGCGAAGACCGGTGATTGCCTGCTGTCGATGGCTGAAAACACAAAAAGAATCTGCCCGCGCTGCGCAAGCAGATTCTGATTGGTTTCGAGAATAGTGAATCTTCCGACTTTGCTCGATGGTTAATTTACGTCAATGCATGCTGGCAGTGTCGTCCCCGGTGCTCGAGTCAGACAACATAATGCCGTCGGAAAGCATGATGCCATCGCTCAGCATGATTCCATCTGACAACATGATGCCGTCGCTTAACATGATTCCATCCGAAAGCATGATGCCGTCGCTCAGCATGATTCCATCCGAAAGCATAATGCCGTTGGCGCAAAAAATTCCGCCGCTGCCCAGCGCTGTGCCGTCGCTCTTCATCAAATAGTTTCCCAGCGACAAGGTGCCTTTCCACATGTTTGTGTTCAGGCTTTGCGTAGTCGAACCTTCAATCACGCCGTCGCCGAGCAGATAACCTTTGCCGTAACTCTGCTGATACTTGTTGAGCAAATCCTTGCCGCTGATCGTGGCATGGTTGAGCACAAGACCCTGTGCCCATGGGAAGCCATAAGTAGAGATGGTGGTCTGCGCGCTCGGTGCGGTTTGGGTCAAGAGAGACGAGCCTGGTGAAGGAGCGAACAACCCGAGCAGGTCGGTTCGCATAATCTTTGCCACCGCCACTGCTCCGGCTACATTCACCTGGCCCGCGCCCTGTTCGAACGTGTTGAATCCAGCCAGCGGTTGCGCGGTGTACATCAAGATCATCTTCACCATGTTTGGCGTGAGATTGGGATTCGCTTCGAGCAACAATGCAGCCGTGCCCGCAACCACTGGCGCCGAGACAGAAGTGCCGCTCATGAACATCATCTTCATGTTCGTTGTCGGATAGTCGTAAGTCTCCAACTCAGGATGGGTTTTCACTAAAAGGTTATTGGCTGCTTCTGCCGAAACGATCTTGTTTCCCGGAGCGACGAGATCCGGCTTGACTGAATTGTCATAGTGTCTGGTGCCGTAGCTGTCGGTGGTGAAGCCTCGCGCTGGGCCACGCGAACTGTAGGTCGCGATCGAGTCTTCATTGCGCGGATCGCTGCCGAATGTGTTGCTTGCGCCTACCGTGATTGCCGAAGGTTCATTGCCGGGGCTGTGAATGCCGCCGTACATTTTCTGGCCCGTCGAAATTTTGCCATTGTTGCCGGCCGCCGCGACCACAATGATGCCGGCGTCAGAAAGTTTTCTTACTGCCTTGCAGAGCGGATCGTTCTTATACGAATTGATAGCCGGAGCACCCAAACTCATATTCACGACGCGTACGTTGTAGAGCAGGCGATTGGCCATAATCCAATCAAGCGCTTTTAGAATTCCTGACACTGTGCCGACGCCTTGCGAATTCAGTACGCGCAGGTTGACGAGATTTGCTGCTGAAGCAACGCCCTCGTACTTGCCGCCTGTTGGAGTACCACTACCCGCAGCCACAGCCGCGACGAAGGTGCCGTGACCATAAGGATCGTCAGTGCGATTTTCGCCGGTGAAGTCTTTGCTGAAAACAACTTTGCCCGACTGCGCCGTGAATGACTTGTGCGTTGTATCGATGCCGGAATCAAGGATGGCGATATTTACTCCCGAACCATCGAGCGTGTAGCTAAGGCCAAGCGCGTTCTTTTGCGCGCGCACCTGCTGCGCGCCGGTCGTTGTTGTGACGTGACCAAAACTGCGCACCTGCGTGTCGAGTGATACATAAGCCACGGACGAATCCGCTGCGAGTACATCAACTGAATTAGCGGTTACATCGATAATGCTTAGATTCAAACTCGACAAGGTGGCTACGAGCACGCCATTAACTGTTTGCAGCAGCGAGCCAATTAGTCCGAGCGACGAAGTTGAGCTTGATTGCACTATCAGCCGCACGCGCGATCCACCCCGGCCAGATTGAATAAGCTGGCGCAGGTCCGGTGAAACTTTATCGCTGACCGTCGCGCTGGCTGCGTGTACTCTGTTGTTACTGATTAGCAATGCAGGGCTGAGCGCAACCAGCAGGGCAATTGCAATCAGAC
>DASQPM010000096.1:0-5814 GCA_035643935.1 Pyrinomonadaceae bacterium
CAGCCAGCAGCAGCGCGTTCTCGGCCGCGGCATCGCCGCCACCGATAATGCAAACGTCTTTTCCTGCCAGTTGGTCGCGATCGCGCGTCGCTGATTCCAGAATGCCGCGTCCGGCAAATTCAGTTTCGCCGGGAATGCCTAATTGCCTGCGTCTTACTCCGGTGGCGATGATGATGCTTATTGACTGTAGCTGTTCGCCGCTCTGAAGAACAACGCGTTTTGTTTTCAGGTCAACCGATTCGATCGTCGTGTTGGTCCATAAGTCGAAGTCGGCAGCCTCAAGTTTTGGCGACAACAAATCCAGAAAGTCGCGTCCACTCTTTACACTGACGCCGGGATAGTTTTCGATTGGGTTGTAGACGGAAAGAAGCTGGCCACCGACGGTTTCAGCCTGCTCGAGCACGAGCGTGTCCAATCCTAACTCGTCGCACCAGAGTGCCGCTGCCAGACCGGCGGGTCCGGCGCCGATAATCAAAACATCATGCATTGAATCTGAACTGGCGATCGGCATCCCGCACAAGCTGAAGCAGACGATCGTAATTAGCCGGCGACTACGGCTGCGCTTGACGCAAACTCGGCGCGAATGGCGTTTGCTACTTGATCAGGCTGAAACACCGAGGCTGCAAGTCTTCCATCGCTGCCATTAAATTTCACCGCTGACGATAATTCGCTGGTATCCAAATTCCACCGGCCGGCGCCAGCGGTTTCAAGCTGATCGAGCCGGGACAAGAGCGGCGCAAAATTGCAGCGGTCGATGCGTGGTCTCACAATTGTCTCGGCCCATGAATAGTAGGGATAGTCGATGCGGTAGGCCCAACCGTTTTGATAGGGAATCGCAATCAGAAACAGTTGCCCCTTCGCATAGCGAGAGATGGCCGTAAAAGGAGCAGCGTGCACGGTCGGATCGAATCCGGAAGGACCAAACACTTCGTTCGCGATCGTGACCAGCGAAAACCTGGCATCAGCGAATTCCTGCACCTTGCTTGCGCCTCGTTCGAAACTATCGATCGAAGTCGCGATCTGTTGCCACGGCCCGCGCCACAAGTTTTCATACTCACCTGTTTGTGTTAGCAGGCGCTCAACTTCCGGCAGCACTAATTCATAAGCGCGTGCGTCATCGTCGACGGGACCGCCGGCCAGTTGCCGGGCTAAAGGTGAACCGCCGTCGTCTCCGGTTATCGGTTGATCCGAGCCTTGAATAGCGATGCTGGCACGAATGGCGTTTTCATTCGTGAATTCAGAAAAGTCGCCGGCCTCGGCGGCCGGAATCAGTTTGTCGCGCAACTCCAGGGCGCGTTCGCCATTGAGCATAGTCCAGACTGACAAGACACCGTCGGTATCAAAATGATTGTTAGTTACCAGCTCGATGCCTTGCGTCAGCGCATCTCTGTTTGGCGACGCGGCCACCTTCAATACAATCTCGGTAGAGGTGTCAGCCTTCACTTCGGCGGGCGTTTCGTTTCCCTGCCAATGCGAAAAATGGACGCTGTTTGAAACAGTTCCATCCACGGAAAGTTTTTGAACGTCGTCTAGACCTGAGTGAAAGAACTCAAATCGCATGGAAGGAACTCCTGCCAAAATATTTAGCTTGCTACATAGTCTAACATGTTCGCGACGGGCAAACGGCAGTGGCCACCGGCAGGTTTTGATTTCGGTTCTCTGTGCGATCTCAGTGTTCTCTGTGTCTCTGTGTCGAGTTTTGTCATACAAGCATTTATCACCGAGACACAGAGTCCACACAGGACGCACAGAGAACTTGTTCAACTTAAAGTACTCCCTGGCCTCGGCCTATGTTGTTCACAACTTCTACGGCAGTTAGAATATGCCGCTCTTAAGAGTAAATGGAGGAATTATGAAACCGATGACGACGCCATCCCTGCCGGAAATCAGTGCCACTGAACTTAAACAACGTCTCGACCAGGGCGATGACATTCAAATCGTCGACGTGCGCGAGGCCGATGAAGTAGCGATCGGTCGTATTCCGAATTCAATTCATATCCCGCTGGCCCAGGTGATTAACCGCATGTCGGAAATCGACCCGGCGCGCGAGACAGTCGTGCATTGCAAGATGGGTGGTCGCAGCGCTCGAGCGATTCAGGCGTTAAAGCAATCAGGCTTTACGGGCAACCTGCTGAACCTGAAAGGTGGCATCATCGCCTGGTCCAATGAAGTCGATCCGAGCGTGCCGAAGTATTAGTTTGGCTAACTAGTTTATCGAAAAGCTGAAAGAGAAAAGAAAAATTTCCATTTATCATTTGACATCTATCATTTGCCATTTAGCGTCAACAACGATCGCGCACCGAAGTCTTATGCTGGTTACAAATCACGAACGCGCTCAGTACAGAACCGCGAGCGGTAGCGACCGGATGCTACGGTCGACGATGACAGAGAGCATTCCAGCGGCCTTTAACATTGAATGTTAGCATCCGGTCGCTACCGCTCCCGGTTCTGCAATGTTGCAATTCAAACTTGAATTCGCGAATGACAAATGGAAAATCTCGTCCACCCCCGCTAGTTCCGCGTCTAAGTACTTAGCAAGGGGTTCCCGAATAAAAACTGAGCCCGGCTGGGGCGCATGATTGTGCGTCCAGGGCGAAGTGTTTTCTCTCCTCAGCCTCGGCGAACCTGAACGGCGCCGGCTCGATGCTTCGGCGCAGAAACCTACTACGAACTAAAAAAGAGGAGGAGATTGAAAAATGAAGAGAACATTCTTAACTGGAATCCTGTTGTTGACCGCGCTCTTTGCAACGAGCGCAATAGCAACAGCAGGTCAGCGAAATATCAATCGCTGGGAACGAAGAGAATTGCGAGCCGATCGCCGCGAGATTCGGTCTGACACCAAAGACATTCGCTCCGATCGTCGCGACATTCGAGGAGACGTCAAAGATCGTCGCGGTGATGTGCGCGAGTACCGCCAAGACAAGCGCGAAGGCGCGTCGCAACAGGAACTCCGCGCTGACCGGCGCGAAATCAGGACCGACACGCATGACATTCGCGGCGACCGTCGAGATTTAAGAGTGGATCGTCGCGATCGGCGTGGTGACTTTCGCGACTTTCGGCAGGACCGCCGACATGCTCGCAGAACATGAAGTAGGACAGGCATTCCTGCCTGTCCTTTTCCTAATTACGATGTTGGTGAGGTAAGTTGAAAGAGAAAAGAAGATTTTCCATTTATCATTTTCCATTATTTTCCATTTATCATTTTCCATTTGTCATTGGCGGGACACGGTAGAAGTTGCTCGCCGGGCTCTCCCTGTTCTCGTTCGATCCCTGGCTTTACGATCCACGGTCGACATGGCAACTTAAATGAAAAATGGAAATGGAAAATGGTAAATGGCAAATCCGCTCTTTTTAAGCGATGAACTGAAAGATATCAGGAATGTCTGTCCTACTTAGTAATGCCACGGAGCTTAATGAATGGGCTCATCGCCGTAATTACCATGTCTTCGATCACGTCCACCCGACAGGAGAGGGCCGGCTTGTCATTCTCGTTTGACTGGTCTTTAGTGTGATACCAAACCTGGCAGTTGGTACAGTCCCCATTCCAGCAGAAGTCGCCGTAGGAAATCGTCTCGAGGGAAAGGTATTGAAAGCAGCGCAACAGGCGGTTTTTCTCAGGCACTTCAACTCGCTCACCCAGCACCTCAATTGTCACCAGTCTTTCGTAAGGATCGAGCAGATCGTTTTCTACGGGCGTCGGCAGTGAAGGTTCGCAAGTCTGCTCGCTCATGGAACAAAAGTATAACGGTTCCTTTTTGAAAATAATACATTGATTTTTGGCAGTACTGTTACTCAAGAAGTCCAGAGAACAACCTTCAGGTTGCCGAGTCGTAACAGCTCAAGCTAAAGCTTGTACTCTGAACAGCTTTGTGTGGCACAGACTTCAGTCTGTGGTTCTTGCCAATCACAGACTTCAGTCTGTGCTACTCATCGCGCTGCCCATTTCTCATCTCAACAGTTGCCTTGGTAAACTACTTACATCGGAGGAAATCAAGGTGTCACTCGTTATCTACACAAAACCCGGTTGCCCTTATTGCGAGCAGGCTCGGGCTTATTACGACTCAAAAGGAATTCCGTTTACCGACTATGACGCGCAAAACGATCGCGCGCGCCGCAAAGAAATGTTGCGCTATTCAAACGGCGACCCGACCGTCCCCTGCATAGTCGAAGATGGCAAATACAAAGGCTCGGGCTGGGGTGACCCGCCGCGTGGTTGAACGGTTCATGACTGACGGCCGTGCGCCGCAGACAAAAACAATTTTCACTACAGATTCGTTCTCGCAGCACTGTTTGGTTTGCGCGAGACCCACGCCTGGATTGTCGCTTAGAAAGACTAAACAATGAAGAGATTTTTCAAAACCATAACGATCCAACTCCTGGTTCTGCTGGTAACAATTTTTCCGCTTAGCAATTTCAGCTTTGCGCAATCAAATGGAGATGCGGCCGCGCCGCAGCCGCCTATGACAGAAAAGAAAACAAAGACGACGACGATTCATGGTGACACCCTAACGGACGATTATTTTTGGCTGCGCGAGAAAACCAGTCCGGAAGTTATTGCCCACCTCGAAGCTGAGAATACTTACGCCGCAGAAATGATGAGGCCGACAACGGCGCTGCAAGAGAAGCTATACAACGAAATGGTCGGGCATATTAAGGAGACGGATGACACCGTACCTTATCGCCAGGGTGAGTATTTCTACTACACGCATACCGAGAAGGGTAAGCAGTACCCAATCAACTTTCGCAAGAAGGGCAGTCTTGACGCGAAGGAGGAGCTTGTCTTCGATCAAAACGAACTCGCGAAAGGCCTGAAGTTTTTCAGCGTCGGCGCATTTGTTCCCAGCGACGATGGCAACCTGCTTGCTTATACAACTGATACGACCGGTTATCGCCAGTACAAACTCCAGATAAAGGATTTGCGCACCGGCCAACTGTTGCCCGAATCGTTTGAGCGCGTCGGTAACGTCGCCTGGTCCACCGACAACAAGACTATTTTCTTTACTACGGAAGACGCGGTTACCAAACGCTCGGACAAGTTTTTCCGTCACGTGCTGGGCAGTGGCAAGACGGATCTCATCTTCGAAGAGAAGGACGAACTTTTCGACCTCGGCGCCGGCCGCACGCGCGATAAAGCAATAATCTTCGTCGGTTCAGAAAGCAAAACCTCAACGGAATATCGTTACCTGCCGGCCAACGCACCTGAGTCAGAATTGAAAATCATCAGCCCGCGCGAGGCGGATCACGAGTACGACATCGATCACCGCGGGAACCTTTTTTACATTCGTACCAACAAAGGCGCGAAGAATTTTCGCGTGGTAACTGCGCCAGATTCAAATCCGAGTGAGCAAAACTGGAAAGAGTTTATTGCGCACCGGCCGGCTGTGAAGATTGAAGCCGTCGATCCTTTTGCCGACCATTTGGTCTTGTCTGAATGGGAAACCGGCTTGCAGCGGCTGGAAATTTTCGATTTCAAAACCAACAAGACACGTCGCATAGAATTTCCCGAGCCCGTCTATGCAGCGTCCCTGGCGCAGAACCGAGAATTCAATACTCATGTGGTTCGCTACAACTACCAGTCGCTGGTCACGCCGACTTCGGTGTTTGACTACGACATGAACACGCACAAGGGCACGCTCTTGAAAGAGACTGAAGTGCCGGGTGGATTCAATAAACAGAATTATCAATCGGAACGACTCTTTGCGACCGCGTCCGACGGCACGCGTATTCCGCTGTCGATGGTTTACCGCAAGGGCACAAAGCTCGATGGGTCGGCGCCGTTGCTGTTGTACGGCTATGGATCGTACGGCATCTCGA
>DASQPM010000097.1:0-3888 GCA_035643935.1 Pyrinomonadaceae bacterium
TGTTGAAACGTGCTTGGTTTCCCCTCCCTTTGGGAGGGGTAGGGGAGGGTGCGAAGCTTGACGCGCACTAAGGCCCTCTCCCCAACCCTCTCCCAAAGGGAGAGGGCGAAAGACTTCAAACTATAAAGTTTATCGGACATCTGCAACGAACTGACCCACTACATCCCTATTGCCAAGAAAGGCTGAAAGGAATATTCTCTGACGCACCCAAAGTCCAACGCTTTTTTCAAAACAAGCGATTCGGGAATTTCCCAAAAGTTGATTCCATATTTCCAAGAATGGGATATCTTCCAAAAAGTTGATAGAGGAGGCGAAAATGAGACGTTCGTTTCTTGTGATGCTCGTGCTTGTTATGACCGTATTTTTTGTTGCCCAGACCGCTTCGGCGCAATTCAAAATTCCGAAATTTCCCAAACCAAAACCGCAGCCAACACCTACCGAAACGGCCGAGCCGGCGCCAACCACCGATTCGCCACCGTCGCAACCGCAACCGGAGAGTCGAAACGCATCTTCTGCCGCCGCGCCGCGAGGTGGCGGGCCGTATCTGGCCGAACCTGAGGCGCCGATGACGCCGCAGTTTCTGCCGGACACTATGGAAGTTCAGGTTGAGACGTGGGATTACTACTGGAAGATTCCCAATGATAATCACAACACCAGTTGGGCCCCGCGGCTCAGGTTTGACGTCGTTTATGGAGGCTCAAGCCGAATACGTTTTAAAGCCGACTACTACATGCCGGATGGTTCGCTCTGGTTCAGTGAACCTTTAGACCAACGCGGCATCACCGACGAACGTCATCACATCGTCGGTATGTATAGCCAGGATGATTCAAACAGGGACAAGAAAACAATCGTAGTCGGCGGTGTGTTTCCGTTCAAGATTACGAACATCAAAGACAACTCGACCGTTTTCCAGGGCAAGTTCAAAGTGGTGAGATACAAACCACAGTACTCCGATGCTCGTTACCGTAACGAAGTCGATTATTACGTCGATTACGACTGGAAACTTCCAATCGCGCTGGCCGATCTCGATTACGAGCGAGACTACGCCGTGCCGACAATTCGCATGTGGTTCAAAGGCGATCTGCCAAATGAGAATTTTGAGGCGCGGCTGTTTCATAACGGACAACAGATTGCTACCACCGATGACGATGAAAACAGAGGCGGCATCCAGCATGGCGAGGATTACTATGCGAAAAAGCGCGGCGATGATAAGTCGCTTTTTTGGCGCGAGTTTAGTTTTGCTTGGCCCAAGTCTGCGCTTTTCATCATGACAGAGGAACAGCGCAACTATACAGCGTATAAGAATTCGTTGTACATCAACCAAATGCCAGGCGACTATATTGTCAAGGTTTACTACAACGGCGAGCAGGTGCGCGAGACGAAGTTCGCAATCGGCAGCAATGGCACCTACGCCGACAACGGTATCGCCAAGCAGAATAATCTTACGACGAATAAAATCATTTTGCCCGTGAAAGTGATGGGGACTCTGGACAAGTGGAATGCGGTGAATGCAAAAGCGATGGGCTTCTATGGCAATCCAGTGAACGGATTAACGCCTTAACCCTGGTAACGAAAAATGCCGGGCCTTAGATAAGGGCGCTTCATGCAGAACCGCGAGCGGTAGCGACCGGATGTCAGCTTTCAACTTCAGAGAAATTGAATAACTTCATAGCTTTACATCATCTTTGAACGCAAGTTGACTCTGGCATCCGGTCGCTACCGCTCGCGGTTCTGCATTCTTCTGCGACCTGGAACACTATCTAGATATCGAAGTACATTGAAAACTCCAGCGGATGCGGGCGCATTCGTAATGGAGTTATCTCTTTCTCACGCTTGTAGGTAATCCAACGATCAATCAACTGCTGGCTGAAGACGTCGCCCTTCAACAGGAAGTCGTGATCGGCTTCGAGCGCTTTCAACGACTCGTCCAACGAACCGGGCAGCGTCGGCACATCCTTCAGCTCTTCAGGCGACAGATCGTAAATGTCTTTCTCGAGCGGATCGCCGGGATCGATGCGGTTTTGAATTCCGTCGATGCCCGCGAGCAGCATTGCTGAGAAAGCGAGATAGGCATTACACGATGGATCGGGCGGACGAAACTCAAGCCGTTTGAGCTTCGGGTTCGTCGAGAACATCGGAATGCGAATTGCCGCGGAACGGTTTCGCGCTGAATACGCCAGATTAACCGGCGCTTCAAAACCCGGCACCAAACGTTTGTAGCTGTTGGTAGTCGGAGCAGCAAAAGCAACCACCGCCGCCGCATGTTTCAAGAGCCCGCCGATGTAGTAGCGCGCCATCTCCGACAGCCCTGCATAACCATCGCCGGCAAAGAGTGGTTTGTCATTTTTCCAAAGCGATTGGTGACAGTGCATCCCCGAACCGTTATCACCGAAGAGCGGCTTAGGCATAAAGGTCGCGGCCTTGCCGTATTGGTAAGCAGTATTGCGTACTACATATTTGAAGACCTGCAAATTGTCGGCCGTCCCGAGTAGGGTTGCGAAACGAAAATCAATTTCGCATTGACCCGCGGTCGCAACTTCATGGTGATGACACTCAACCGTGACGCCGCACTTTGCCAGTGTCAACGAAATTTCCGAGCGCAGATCGCTGAGGGTGTCTGTCGGCGGGACCGGCACGTAGCCTTCCTTGGCGCGGATGCGATAACCAAGATTTGAGCCCTGGAATTCGTTCGCGTCGCGACCACTGTTCCAGTGACCCTCGTCGGAGTCGATTGAATAACCGGCTGAATTTTGTTCGTTATGAAATTTCGCCGAGTCGAAAACAAAAAACTCAGCTTCCGGACCAAAGTAGGCAGTGTCGCCGAGTCCGGTGAACTTAAGATAATTCTCCGCGCGGACGGCCACTGAGCGCGGGTCGAACGCATAGCCTTCCTTGGTGATGGGATCCACCGCATTGCCGATGATACAAAGCGTCGGCTGCTCGGCGAAGGGATCCATCCAAAATCGCCCAGCATCAGGCACCAGCAGCATGTCCGATTCATGGATGGCTGCCCAGCCGCGAATCGAAGAAGCGTCGAAACCAAAGCCATCTTCGAACTGATCTTCACCAAGTTCGGCAATGGGAAAAGTCAGGTGTTGCCACGAGCCCGGCAAGTCGGTAAACCGGACAGAAACGAATTTTGCCCCCTGTTCAGAGGCATACTTCAACACAGTCTTTGCATTCATGAGTTCTCCTGATTGGAAAAGGGAGTGTTAGGGGTGCTCTTCGCCCCGGTGCGGTGTTTGGTGCGAAGTGATCTGGAAGCCGAAAATTACTGCCGCAAAGTGCGAACGTCATTTAAGCAGACGCGCGTAAAAAAGTAGGCATTATAGTTTGCTCGTAAACCATGTCAAGGATTTTGGTGGCAAGAACTTTACGAATCCTCACTTTTCGTCGGTAACCCTTTTCCACACGTTAGTTACCTTCCGAAAGAAAGTTATTCGAAACAAAAAAGTTATAGACCCTCCTGACGTTTTCTGCTACATTGCGCCACTACGCGTCCCATCCAAGACAATCTCCGCTACACCGACTCGGGATGTGCATAACTACGTTTAGGCTTCGGAAAATCATCATCCAAGTCACGCACGCAAGTCAGGAGACCGCGAATTGACCACGGCAATTGAGCAGACCCTTGAGACCTATGGCATTGAGAATTGGGGCGCAGGTTACTTCGACGTAAATCGTAAGGGAAACCTGATTGTCCGGCCCGCCGAAGGTGATTCCCGTTCCGCAGATCTGAAAGAGATTATTGACGATCTCGCCCGGCGCGGTATTGGCGCGCCCGTGCTGCTGCGCTTTCCGCAACTGGTGGCTGCCCAGGTCAGAAAACTACAACGTGCATTCAGTCGCTCGATCCGCGAATTTGAATACCAGGGTGCGCACATGTGC
>DASQPM010000098.1:0-4635 GCA_035643935.1 Pyrinomonadaceae bacterium
ATTTTGCGCCGGCGGTGATTTGCGCGAGATGCGCAGCATGGCCGAAAGCGACGGCAAAGTGGAGGCTTTCTTTGACGAACCATTGCAACTACTGAACGAATGCATACTGGCCATTCGCAGGACGTCGCTGCCATTTATCGCAGCAGTTAATGGCGCCGCGTCAGGCGGCGGTTGCAACCTGGCGCTGGCTTGCGATCTTGTCCTCGCCGGCGAAAGCGCGCGCTTCAACCAGGCGTTCATAAAAATCGGACTGGTCCCTGACTGCGGTGGCAGTTTCATCTTGCCGCGCTTGATTGGTTGGAAACGGGCAACCGAGTTAATGATGACCGGAGATGTGGTTGCGGCTTCCGAAGCACTCGCGATGGGAATGATCAATGCGGTCGCCCCCGACGCGGAACTTATGGCCCAGGCGATGGCCCTGGCCGAAAGGCTGGCCCAGGCGCCCACTGCGGCGATCGGAAGAATCAAGAAATTGCTGGAAGCGAGCGCAACTAATGATTATGCAAATCAACTGGAACTGGAAAGGAAATTACAGATTCAATCGGGACTAACACAGGATTTCAAGGAAGGCGTCGGTGCATTTCTTGAAAAGCGTGCAACAAAATTTGTCGGCGGTTAACTCTTCAATCAGTTACGGAGAATTGGGCCGCCTGTTTATCGAGGCGGCTTTTTTACTGGGATCGCGGGTGTCTCGCCCGCAACGCGTGCGCTAGGCATGCGAAGAAAACGTTCGCGCTTGCGGCGCTCATGCGGGCGGGACGCCCGCGGTCCCAGTATCATGTTGTATGGATTCACTAACCTACTTACAACTCCTGCGTGGCAATCGCTCGTTCAGACGATTGTGGTTTGGGCAGGTCATTTCCGAGCTCGGCAATTGGTTCAACTTCATTGCCGGCCTGGGACTAGTGCGCGCGCTTTCGCATGGCGATCCGGAAGTAACAACCATCATGCTGTTGGTGCGGTTGGTGCCTTTCACCTTGTTTGCTCCGCTCGCGGGCGCATTTGTCGATCGCTGGTCGCGCCGCACGGTAATGATTGTTGCCGATCTGGCGCGCGTCGGAGTTGCGCTCGGCTTTCTGTTGGTTCGTGGCCCGGAACAGTTCTGGATTGCCTATGTGTGCGCCGCGCTGCTTTCCTTTTTTGGCGCCTTCTTCGAGGCAGCGAAGAATGCCTCGCTACCAAACATCACCGGCGAGCGTGATCTGCTTGCCGGCAACGCGCTGATGTTCTCGTCGCGCTTTCTGCTGATGTCGTTCGGCGCGGCACTCGGCGGTTTGACTGCGGCAAACGTTGGCTATCGCGCTGCGTTCATCGTTAACGCAATATCTTTTGTGGGGTCGGCGTTTTCAGTTTGGCTGATTCCTGATGACCAAACCCGACAGGTCGCGGTCACAATGGCCGGCGATCGAAAGGAACTAAAGCGCCCTTCATTCTGGGTCGATATACGCGAAGGCTGGTCATACATCGTCAGTCATGGGCCGGTCGCGGCGATCCTCTTTACCAACGTGTTATGGGCCACCGGCGGCGGCGCGAACAATCTGATTTCGGATCGACTTGGCGGCATTGTATTCGCGGGTCAACATGGAATCAGCGGTGACTCGGCCGTTGCCGCGCTCTACTTTGCAGCCGGCATCGGTTTGTTTATCGGGATGATGATTGCGCGGCGGGCAGGCACCTATGTTGAAGTGCGCGGAAAAATCACCGGCTTTATTGGTTGGAGTTTGCTGGTTCAGGGCGGGATCTTTGCGCTGATGGGGGTTATGCCGAGCCTCTGGCTGGCCTGCGTGCTGCTCTTCTTTTGCCGCCTTTTGTTGGGCGCGGAGTTTGCGGTGCAGGAGACACTGCTAATGCGCCTGGTGCCGGACAAATTGCGCGGGCGCGTATCAACTACAGATCGCGCGACGGAAATGTTGATTTGGAGCTTCTCAACTGCGATGGCCGGATGGTCGCTGCGCGCGATTACGCCGCGGACCTTAACTGTGATTACCGGATTGTTGTCGGCTACGTCGGGCGCATTTTGGTTGATCTTGTTTGCATCCGGCAAGGTAAGACTGCCGCGACGTTGGCGGGCGGTCGAGGCTTCCGCAAAAACTGAAACGCTGCCGGTAGCCGGAGACTTTTGAAGACCTCCAACCAGGGCAGCGTTAAGAAAGCGAATCGTTTTCGTTTAGGCTTCCGGCCGCGAATGAATCAGGCGCCGAATGCGATCTGCGAAGAGAACGTCAATCTTGCGTGGCTCGATCAAAGCGGTAACTTCGCCTGAGCCCCAGATTGGATGTTTCATTGTCTGGCCCGCTCGATAGGTCCTGGTCCAATCGTATGGGTCAGTGCTCTCTGCTTTCGTGCGGCCTTTGGCAAGCTTCGCTGAGTTTGAGAACGAACTCTTCGTGCTGCACTTTGGACAGGTAACGCGCGAAATCAATCCTCGCTTGGTAACTGATGCGACGACGTGCCCGCGCTCTTCGTTACACACCTCGCACAATTTCTCAACTCGGTCTCCGACCGCGTAAGTCTGCTTTTCCAGCTTTTCCATAAACGCCCCTCAATTAGTAAATAGTGAATGGTAAATAGTGAATAGATGTTGTTGCGCGTTGCTTCAATTTTATTTCAGCCCAGGCATCGGAGAGAACGTGAATGGTAAACCGCGGTCGTCTCGACTATTCACTATTTACCATTCACTATTCACTGTCTTTTCCTACCAGCGCGGTGAGCGATCGTTGCGTCCACCGCCACCACCGCCGCCACCGTACCCGCCACGGCCACCACCGCCGCCGCGTCCGCCGCCAAAGCCACCACGTCCGCCGCCGCCACCGCCGCGACCACCACGATCTTCGCGCGGCCTTGCTTCATTGACAGTCAGGTTGCGACCGTTAAAGTCTGTGCCGTTGAATTGCTCAATTGCTTTCTGACCTTCTTCATTCGAGGCCATCTCGACAAAGCCAAAGCCACGCGAGCGGCCCGTGTCGCGGTCCTCAACCACGGTTGCTGATTCGACGGTGCCCGCCTGGGCAAACAGTTGTTGCAGGTCTTCGCTCGAAGTTTGGAACGAGAGATTCCCAACATAAAGTTTCATAGCCATAAAAATGATTTTCCTTGCTCTGGTGGAGCATTAAGAGAAGCTTCGAATCAAAGGTGGCTTCGGAGTAACGGTCTGCAGCGAAGGCTCGCGCTCGGACGCTCAGATGAGCAGCTTCTTCAAATTTTCATTGCCAACTCTCGTATTATCCAAGACGCCGAACCAACCAAGGCGTGGCGCATCACCGTTGATGCATGAGAGCAGGAGTAGCACCTCAATAATGCCTTATCCCTTACAGGCTTGCAAGTTGCCGCTATTCATGGCCCAGGTGCGGCTTTCTGTCCATCCGCACCGCGATGATTACACAACTATTACAAGCGCCGTCCTGGTACATAACTATTACAACCGCCGAGGTATCAGACTGTTACGATAATTGCGTCTCAGTAAGTGAGATTATTTCAGACAACTCTTTCAGGAGATTTAATGGACAGTAACAACGGCAAAACTAACAAACGAGGCGCCATTCAATGGAACACAACCGTCTTCATGATCATCTTTCATACCTGCGCCCTCATATCGCTTTTCATGATTAGCTGGAAAGTCTGGCCGCTGACGATCCTGCTTTGGTGGATTTCAGGGAGCCTCGGTATCGGCATGGGCTTTCATCGATTGTTGACGCATCGTGGTTATAAGACACCAAAAGCAGTGGAATACTTTCTAACATTTTGCGGCTTACTGGCACTCGAAGGCGGCGCCATCAATTGGGTAGTTACGCATCGCATCCATCATTCAAAGACAGACACCATCGGCGATCCGCATACGCCACGCGACGGTGGTTGGTGGGCGCACATGGGTTGGATTTTGACCGGCACGGCGCAACAGCACGATGACGAAACGATGCAACGCTACGCCCCCGACTTAATGAAGGATCCAGTGCACGTGTGGATGAACCGGCTGTATTTCGTTCCCTTAATTCTCAGTGGCATTGCTTTGTTAGCAATTGGCGGCTGGTCCATGATGTTCGTTGGCGTATTTCTACGCGTCACCGTCGGGTTGCATTTCACCTGGCTGGTTAATTCTGCGACGCATATGTGGGGCAAGCGCCGCTTTGCCACACGCGACGATTCAACTAATAGTTGGTGGGTGGCTTTGCTGACGTTTGGCGAAGGCTGGCACAACAACCATCACGCCTATCCGCGCGCCGCGCGACATGGGTTGCGATGGTATGAGATTGATTTCAACTGGTATGGCATCAAGGCGCTACAGATGCTCGGTCTGGCACGCAGCATCAGGCTGATCAGCAAACAGCAGATTGCGATGGCACGCCCGGCAGTCGGCGAACTGCAAAAAGCAGCGTAAGCGGCAGAAAACAGAAGGCAGAAAACAGAAGGCAGAAAACAGAAGGCAGAAGGTAGTGATTTCACTGCCTGCTGCTTTTCATTTAAGTAGCTCAGCTGATTTTCCATTTACCATTCGCGAATTCAATTTGGAAGTGCAACCACTGCAGAACCGCGAGCGGTAGCGACCGGATGCTAGCATTCAATGTTTTAAGGCCGCCTTAAAGCCGCTCGCATGTTCCATTTCATCGTGACCGTAGCATCCGGTCGCATCCACCACCC
>DASQPM010000099.1:0-3479 GCA_035643935.1 Pyrinomonadaceae bacterium
GATCTCCGATGGCGCGATGTACCAGAGCAGCGGCGACAGTAGAGTCGACCCCGCCCGAAAGGCCGGAAACAACTGCGCCTTTCTCTCCCACTGCTTGCCGAATGTTATTCGTCTGCTCTTCAATGACGGCTTGCGGCGACCAATCGCCGCGGCAATGACAAATCTCAAACAGAAAGTTGCGCAACAGAGTGGCGCCAAGCGGTGTATGCGCGACTTCCGGATGAAACTGCACACCGAATATTCCGCGACTGGCATCCTCGAATGCGTTCAAAGCGTCGTCAGTGAGCGCAGTGACATGAAAGCCGGCAGGCAAAGACGTCACTTGATCTCCATGACTCATCCAAACGTCCATCTCGGAAGGTAGTCCTCGGAACAAAGCACTGGTTGAATCAACCAGCTTTAGGCGAGCGTAACCAAATTCTCGGTTAGGTGACGACTGTACCGCGCCCCCCATGTCGAAAGCGAGAATTTGCAAACCATAGCAGATGCCGAGCAGCGGGCATTCAAGCAGCGGTAACAGTTTTGCATCTGGTCGGGGCGCGTCTTTCTGGTAAACCGAGGACGGACTGCCCGATAGAATGAGGCCTTTAGGTTGTCGCGCAATGATTTTTTCGACCGGCGTATTGAACGGAAGAATCTCGCAATAAACGCCCGCTTCACGAACGCGACGAGCGATTAGCTGGGTGTATTGCGATCCGAAGTCAAGTATTATGACGATTTCGTGTGGCGTGGCTGGCATCAAAAAGAAAACCTCTAGTAGCGCTTCGCGCGTCAAAACGTTAGAGTCGTAAACAATAAACTTTGGATTATACTTTCGGATTCGAATAACTCAAGAAGCGACGCTCAATGATCTTAGGTAGTAACAGGCGATTCAGGCGGGGATTGGTTGCAGGCACTCTCGTTCTTGTTTTGACCGCCGGTGTAATGATCTGCTATCCGCAGGCCCGGAACGAGGGCGAACATGCGGCGAAACCAGATCCGCGGGCATTTCTTTCACAACCGCTAACAATTGGCTGGCGGTATAATTCAGACCTCACGTTGAATCTTACTCCTGCTTTTGATCGCGATCGGGTCTACTTGCCGCTTGCAGGCGGGATCATTGTCTCACTAAAGGCCGGCGATGGAACCCTGAATTGGCGTTCAGAGTTTGGTGGAGAATTGTCTGCGTCACCAGTTGCTGATGATCGCAGCGTGTATGTCGCCTCAGAAACTGGTAAGCCCGCGAGCGGCACACGCCGCGCGACCGGCGCCTTGCGTGCTCTTGGCAAGGAAGGTGGCGTGACGCAGTGGATGCGCACACTGGGTGTGCCGCTTCAGGGTTCTCTTACGCTCGCGAATGGAAAACTGTTTGGTGGCGGCGGCGATGGCAGGCTATACGCTTTTGACAGCAAGACAGGCGAGATCCGTTGGTTCGTCGATTACAGTGCGCCGTTTAATTCCCGACCCGTCGTAACTGCTGGACGCGTTTACGCTGGCAGTGAAGACGGGTATCTAGTTGTGCTCGACGAGCAAACCGGAAAGCTCTTGTGGCGTTATCGGACGCGAGGACCGGTGCGAGGACCGGCAGCGATTCAAGACGACATTGTCTATTTTGGCTCAGGCGACAATTACGTTTACGCGGTGAACACCATGAGTGGACGACTGCTTTGGCGCACGCGCACGGGCGCGAGTGTCCAGGCGGTGGTGCGCGCCGGTGAAGATTTGCTGGTGGCATCCCTGGACAACTATGTATACAAGATTTCTCTAACTGGAAAGCGCTTGTGGAAACGTCAAATGCCCGGCAGAATTTCTGCGCAGCCTCTCATCACGCAGCTTGAGGCACTCTTCACGCCACTTTCGAGTTCGGCTGGCGTAGTGCTGGAACTGCGCGACGGGCGCCAAGTGAATTCCCTTCCCGTAGGCGAAGAGATTACGACTTCAGCATCGCCGATAGCTGTTGGCGGCGTAGTCTTATTGACTACCGAACACGGGTTGCTTGCATTCTCACAACCACGCGAAGTAGCCCCGTTAAAAATGAATTAAGTATTCGCGACTGCCTTTGAGGCAGTTGGAATTAAGGCAGGTTCGCCTGGACGGGAGTGTCGCTCGTCTCAGGGCGGCGGCGAAACATCCCCCAGACTCGCGAAAGCAGGCCGTGAAAGATGTAGCCAATGACAAGGATGAGAAGTACGTAGCGAGAGTAGAGAAAGATTAGCATGCCGACGCCAACGGCAAGGATAATGGTGCGCATGCCGCGACTGCGCGTGCCGACAGTCTTGAAACTTGAAAACCTGAGCGTGCTTACCATCAGCACGCTTAACAATCCCACCAGCGCCATCAAGAGTAGTGAGTAGACTTGAGCGCGCTCCGGGCCATAATTCACCAGCGGCAGCGGAGCGAAGTGAATAATTGCCGCAATCAATCCGCCGGCGACCGGAATCGGCAAACCTACAAAGCTTTTCTTATCAACCTTGATTGTGCCTTCGGCCAGAATTCGTGGCCGCGAGGACTGAACGTTAAACCGGGCCAGGCGGAAGCCGCCGCACATCAGGTACATGAACGAGAGAAACCACGCCAGGCTGTGAAGATCACTTCCTTCCTGCAACGTTGCACCATAACCCCAAACGTAAGCCAGCACAGCGGGCGCCAAACCAAACGTAACGACGTCTGCAATTGAATCCAGTTGCACGCCAATTTCCGTTGTGGTGCGCGTCATGCGGGCCAGACGACCATCCAGCATGTCGAAGAGCACTGCCCAACCTATCGCCTTGGCTGCGTTATCGAGATAGACGGCCGCCCGCGCCAGGTCGCTTTCACTGCCGGCGCCCACAAATTGAAATCCCCGCACCGCGGCCATCACTGCATAGAAACCCATACCGATGTTCGCGGCGGTGAAAACGGAAGGAATCAAATACAAACCTTTACGCAAACCCCGCCGCTCAGGGTTCTTTTGCTCGGCCGAACCTGATGCGCGCGCAACTGTGCTCATCGAATCCTCCCGATCACCGTAACGCCACCGCGCACACGCGCACCCTCATGTACCAACACTTCTACCTGCGACGGCAACAATATGTCTGTTCGCGAACTGAACTTGATCAAGCCAAACCGCTCTCCTAACGAGACCTGCTCACCAGCGCACTTCCAGCAAATAATTCGACGCGCAAGGATGCCCGCTATCTGCTTGCAGACGATGGTGATTCTCTCTCCCTGTATTGTTAGGGCGTTCTGCTCGTTCACCAGGCTGGCATTCTCGTCTGTCGCCATCAGGAATTTTCCTCGCGTGTAAACGATGTTTGTAATTTCGCCGGCGATTGGCGCCCGGTTAATGTGAACATCGAGTGGCGACAGGAAAATACTAACCAGGGTAGCGGCCGGCTGTTTCCCTTCTGCAATTTGGCTGACTCGAGTAACTCGACCATCAGCCGGCGACACGACCAGCAGCGGGTCTGCCGGCGGCACGCGTTTGGGATCGCGAAAGAAATAGGCCATGAACGCTGTCA
>DASQPM010000100.1:0-5960 GCA_035643935.1 Pyrinomonadaceae bacterium
GGGGTTACTTGCCGTTTGACGGGGCGCCGCCGCGGGATGTTCGTGCCTACCTTGAAGAGACTTTCGTCAAACCCGGCATAGCGGGCTTTGAGGATTTCGCCGGCGGCAGTCATTGCATGACACCCCGGTATTTGCAGAACCAGTTGGACCAGTCGCTCACCAACATGGATCTGGAGTGCGTGGACGTCTATTACATTCACAATCCGGAAGCACAGTTAGGCCATGTTTCCGAAGCAGAGTTTTATGCGCGACTGCGCGCGGCGTTCGCGCTGCTGGAAGAGAATCGGGCGCAAGGCAAACTAAAATTCTATGGTGTGGCGACCTGGAATGGTTTTCGCGTGCCGGCGCGGTCAAGTGGTTATCATTCATTGGCGCGCATGATCTCTCTCGCAGGCGAAGCGGATGGCGATGCGCATGGCTTTCGTTTCGTTCAGCTTCCTTTTAATCTGGCAATGCCGGAGGCGTTGACCTTGGCTAATCAGTTGATCGATGGGCAGCAGCTCTCGCTGCTTGAAGCGGCGGGGCAACTCGGCGTTTCGGTTATTTCCAGCGCTTCAATTTTTCAGGGTCGCGTCGCGCAGGGATTGCCGGATGATTTGCGAGAAACGCTTGGCGCACTGCCCAGCGACGCACAGACGGCGATACAATTTGTTCGCTCGGCTCCGGGAATCACGACCGCGCTGGTGGGCATGAGCCGGCGCGAACACGTGGAAGGGAACTTGCAGCTTGTTCGCATAGCTCCCGTTGCCAACGAACAATTTATGAAGCTGTTTTCGCCAACTTGATTTTTGTGGAGTGCGGCGGCAAATCAAATGAATCCGCAGATTACGCCGATTACGCGGATTAGAAAGAATCAGTAAAACGACTTCCGACGCCTTTTGGTTATTATGAATCTGCGGAATCTGTGTAATCTGTGGATGGATTTTTAGTTCTAATGGCTCAACGAGAATACAATTCATTCAACGAGTTCTGGCCACACTATCTTGCCGAGCACAGCAAGCCGCGCACGCGTTTGCTTCACCTGATCGGAACTGCAATCGCTCTAGGTTGCGTTGCTTACTTTATTATCGCCGGCAAGTGGTGGTTGTTCCCGCTCGCTCTTGTACCGGGCTATGGCGCCGCGTGGATTGGTCACTTCTTTATCGAGAAAAACAAACCGGCAACGTTTCAGTATCCGCTATGGTCATTCATGGGCGACTACAAAATGATCTGGCTGATGCTAACCGGCAGGATGAGTGGCGAACTTGATCGCAATGCAAAAGCGGCAAAGCATAAATCCGCAGATTTCGCAGATTACACAGATAACAATAAGAGCCAAAGAGAAGCTCAATAACTTTCTTATTGCTTTGACGATTATTGTTCTTACTCAATCTGTGAAATCTGCGTAATCTGCGGATATTTTTTGGATTTCACCCGGTTACTTCCGCACCCAGAACTCGAGGCATCCACGCCAACTTCTGCAAATTCAATATGTGCGCCACAAACACCGGGCGCGCATAGAAAGCTCGCGAAGTGCTGCCGTGTCCGCGTCCCTTTGTCCGCGCCTGCACGTATTTCCCAGTGTCGCCAGTTAATGCCTCAACGCCCTTCGTTCTGATGATTTCGCGGATCGCTTCGTAGTCAGCTTCCACCTGGTTGCGAATAGCGGGATTGTCGAGATCAAACTCAGCTGCGGAATGCAGATACGCCGAAGTCTCGTGAACATCCTGAAAAATTCGCGCCACCACAATCAGGCTGCGCAGTTTGTCGTAGAGGTGACTGTCCGTGAATTTGTTGGCGACGACCTCGGCGGGCTCAATCATGGTTATGGCCATCGACTCCTTGACGAGCACTGTTCCTTCCAGCCCGGGAATGACCGGAACAACTTTCAACTCCCAGGTGCCAAAGTCTGGCGCCTGCAAAGAGTTTTGCGGCAAGCCGAGATAGTGCTCAATTACCTGCCCGGCCCAGCCTTTATTCTTGTGGCCGTTTTTCCATACGGTAATGCCATACTGATCAGCCAGCGGCCGCAAGTCTTTGCCGGTTAGCAATCTGATGCGTTGCAACGCTTCAACTCGCGCCAAAGTTTGCGTTTGTATTACCAGCATCGGAAAGATAAAACCAAATGGCTTTTATGAGTGATCGTTTAGCAGTGCGCGGCAGTATAGAATAGACTTTCGCGATCGTTAACGTTGTAAAGCAAACTGTCAGTTCGCGTTTTCTTGCAAGAGCGCTTGCATTCCGGGAGTGGTCAAATTCGAAGTGCAACCGGATTAGGTCAACGACGATCGCGCACTCGAAGACTTATGCTGGCAACAAATCAGGGGGCGCGGTCAATGCAGAACCGCGAGCGGTAGCGACCGGATGCTACGGTCGACGGTGAAATACAGCAGTCGAGCTGCCCTAAAGATTGAATGCTAGCATCCGGTCGCTACCGCTCGCGGTTCTGCAATAGTTGCACTTGGAACGTGAATCCACCGAATCAGTTTGTCGGAACTTATGAGAGGCAACATTCCCATTCCCGAAATACCTCAGGGCGAAGAGCTGTGGTTGATGGTCGTCATTACGTCTGTGCGCGAGAAGCGGACGCAACAAGGTAAACGGTTTTCGGATGCCACCGCGCGCAACGCAACCGGCTCGCTTGCTTTGAAAATCTGGGGTGAGACACTCGATGTTTGGAAAGAAATCAAGCCGGGCCTTTGGGGTATCACCGGCAAACTCGAAACTTTTCAAGAGCGTTCGCAGTTTGTCGTGGCTGAATATCGCCCCATCACACTCGAGCAATATCGCGAGCACCAGAACGCAGATCCGGTGCTGCCGCTTGCTTACACGATGGACATTGAGACGCTAACGCTGCCGGACTTTCGCGAGCGCGTTGGTCCGCAGCTTGAACGGTTGATTAAACTCGGCAACATGCGACTCGAACAACAACAGCGGTACCTCGAAGACATCGCCGTCGAAGAAGAGCGCTGTTATCAATTGGGATCGTTGAGCGCCACTTCCGGGCGCGTGCTCTCCATTGCCGTGCACCGCGGGCCGATTCCCGGGCTCGATTTTGGCGTCGAGCAGCCGCAGAGTGAGCACGTGTTTGGAATCGAGGAGGACGGCATTGAGCAGGACGAAAAAAAATCGCTGCTGGCTTTTCTCGAGTTCATGAAGGACTTTGATTGCGACACGGACGAACTGGTCGGCCACAATCTGATCGGTTTTGACCTGCCCTTTATTTTTCAGCGCTGCCTGGTCCATTGCGTCTCCGCTAAGCCGCTGGTTGATCTTTCCGAGTTTCGGGTCCGGGGAGTGTTTGACACCATGCATCACTGGTGGCTGGGCGCGAAACGCTTTGTCAGTCTTGACGACGTTGCCTGGGCGCTGGGGCTCGAATCGAGCAAAACCGCAACGGCCGAAGGCAGCAAAGTTTTTGATTTGTATCAAGCAGGCAAGCTTGCAGAGATACGCGAATACAACCTCAACGACGTGCGCGTGACGCGGCAGATTTACGAACGGATGGTTGGCTGCTTCGGACGATGAGTGATTTCAATCAGAAACTTCTTCCAAAACGAGGAGCGGGGCAAGCCCACCTTCCCGACCATGAGGCATTTGATAATGCGCCTCTGGCTTTGATCGAAAGGCTCTCAAGATGCAATCTGCCGAGCGATGTAGAAAGACTCTGGGTTGGGAAGGTGGGCTTGCCCCGGCTCTTTCGTAGCGCCATAGCCCATTAACGCGACGCTGTTTCATTTCCGAAACGCTATCTGTTAAACTTTCATCGCCATAAATGAACACTCAAATTCTCATCGCCACCGTTGTCCTGCTGTTGGGCGCCGCTGTGGGTGCCGTGCTTGCCTGGCTGCTGCTCAAAACAAAAGCCGGGGCAGTGACCGCTGCCGAACTCGCCACCCTAAAAGAACGTCTCGCCGGCAAGGAAAATGAATTACAGAAGCAGCACAACGCGCTGCAAAGAGAGGTTGCGGATCATAAGCAGTCACGGGCCGAGAATGCGACCCTGCAGGCCGAGCTGCAGGGAGAACGCCGCGGCGCCCAGGAGCGAATTTCATCCTTCAACAAAGCTACCGAAGAACTCGCCGAAAGGTTCAAAGCGCTCTCGCGTGATGCGTTGAAAGACAATAACCAATCGTTTTTGCAACTGGCGCACGCAACCCTCGAGAAGTTTCAGGAGAACGCCAAAGGCGATTTAGAGTTCCGGCAAAAAGCGATCGATCAACTGGTCAGGCCGCTTAAAGAATCGCTGGAAAAAGTTGACGGGAAGATCGGCGAGATCGAGAAGGAACGGGCTGGTGCATATTCCGAGCTGCGCCAACAAGTGAAAGCGCTTGCAACTTCTCAGTTGCAGCTTCAGGCCGAGACGGGAAATCTGGTGAAGGCATTGCGGACGCCGCATATCCGTGGCCGCTGGGGTGAGATTCAATTGCGCCGCGTAGTTGAGATGGCCGGCATGCTCCAGTACTGCGATTTCGTCGAACAGGAAACAGTTGTCACCGAAGATGGGCGCATAAGACCAGACTTGATTGTTCGGCTGCCGGGCAACCGGACCATCGTGGTCGATGCAAAGGTTCCTTTCGACGCCTTCTACGAATCAATCTCAACTACCGACGATGACGTCCGCAGCGCGCGGCTCAAAGATCACGCGCGCCTGGTGCGCATGCATATCGGGGCGTTGAGCAAAAAGTCGTATTGGGAATCGGTGCAGCCGACACCGGAGTTTGTGCTCCTCTTTTTACCGGGCGAAACGTTTTACAGCGCGGCGCTTGAACACGATCCAAAATTAATCGAGGACGGGGTGGGCCAGGGCGTGATCATCGCCACGCCAACGACTCTAATCGCGTTGCTCAAGGCCGTTTCATACGGGTGGCGGCAAGAGCAGATGGCCGAGAATGCACAGGAGGTAAGCGAACTCGGCAAGACTCTTTACGATCGCCTGCGGGTGTTCACGAATCATTTCGCCGACATCGGCAAGGGCATCGAGCGAGCGCTTGATTCTTACAATCGCGGCGTCGGCTCTTTTGAAGGACGAGTGTTGCGCACCGCGCGCAAGTTTAAGGAACGTGGCGCGCTCTCTGGCGAAGATATTGAAATTCTCGAACCTATCGATAAGGCAACTCGGCCACTAAGTTTGGATGAAGGCGGACTATTCCCCGATTTGGTGGCTGCCGATGAGACAGAAGTAATCGAAGAAGATTCGTTGCCACTGCTCAATGCGAAGAGCGCGAGCAGTGAAACCTGAAAAATATCCGCCGATTCCGCAGCTTACACAGATTCAGCATTGCAGAACCGCGAGCGGTAGCGACCGGATGCAAGACTCAACTTGCTTTAGCGGGAAGATCCAGGTTGAGTCCTGCCTGATCGGCGGTACTGATGGACTGTCAAATTGAATAACTTTTTTCTTGGCAAGGATCCAGGTTGAGTGTGGCATCCGGTCGCTACCGCTCGCGGTTCTGCAATGCTGAGTCTGTGTAATCTGCGTAATCTGTGGAAACTATCGTGGTGTCAAAAGAAATCTGGTTAGGCCCTCTCCTCGGCAGCAATCGCTCGCGTCTCATCAAGCGGTGCGCGGAGCTTGTCGCGCAGGGCAAGTCTGAAACTCTTCTCTACCTCGCTGCTTCTCATCCGCTGCTCGAACTGGTCACTGAACAAATTCTCGATGGCGCGGAAAATGCCGGACTGTGGGGCGAACTCCCGGTCTACCTTTTTCGCGGGTTTGTCAGAAAAATTGTCTCGACTGCTGTTGAAAAACAAACCGGCGCGCGCCTGGGGACGCGAGTGCCGATTGATCGCGAAGAGTTTCCGCTAAAGCGCAGTCTGGTTTCGCAAATCCTGAAACGACTGGCGCAGGAAGGCAAACTGAAAGCACTCGATCGCTTGGCCGCGCGTGAAGGTTGTGTGAATTCAATTGCCACGCTCATTGGCGAAATTCAGCGTGCCGGCAAGAGGCCGGAAGAGTTTGCCAAGATCGTGGCGCTCAG
>DASQPM010000101.1:0-6765 GCA_035643935.1 Pyrinomonadaceae bacterium
GGACCAAAGCCGTGACTATGATTAGACTGGGCACCGCAATCCATGCCGGTGTTGGTTCGGCAACGACGGCAAATGGCCCTTCGGAAACCGGCACCGGCACCAGCGAATTCAGATAGTGAATAACACTGATTTTTTTCAACAGCGGCGGCAGCAGAAAGTTCAGCCACTCCCAGCCGTAAAGCACCAGCGACGGAATGATCGGGTTACGGAAGAATAGTCCTACGACTAAGAAGAAAGCGCCATAACCGATACAAGCGAGGGCGGTGATGCCCGTGTAGGTCAGCAGTTGGCCCAGCCCCGGGCCATCGAGAAAGAAGCGCGTGCTTTCCGAATAAAAATGCGGCAAGTAAACCAGCAGCATTGCCACGATGGTTGTCGCCCCAAAAAGAACCACAGACGTCACCAGGCCCGCAAGATATTTTCCAATCACCACCACTTCGCGCCGCACCGGGCTCAGGAAATAAAAATGCAAACTGCGATCGATGATGTCGCCGCGAAAAAGGTTCATGAAGATCCAGGCGCAACCAAAGAAAACCACTGTGCGCAGGATCAGTCCCCCATAGAAGATCGCGTAAATCATGTTGTACCGATTGAAATCGTGCCACTCATTTCCAGGCGGAGTGAACGGCGCAAGCAGTACCAGCGGCGCGGTCGGCAGCAAAGCTAACAGGTAAAGCAAAATCGATCGGCGTCCGAGAAAGTTCTTCTCAACTTCAAGCCTGAAAATGGCGCGAATCTGCCGAAACCAAAGCGACCACGGCAGCGGCTGCTTGTCGATTGTTTTTTGCGGCGCAATGTCTACTGTTGAACTACTCATAAGCTTTAACCGTCCGTCACTATTTTGGAGTGCGCTGGCCTGGCAGCGCTTTGGCCGGTTCCAACCAGTTCCCTTAGGCAAGGATCATTAAATCTGCGCCAGTCCGCGGAAGGCCAAAGCGGCGCCAGGCCGCCGCACTCCAAATTACGAACTACTTCCTTCCGAGCCGATCAGGTACTGGTACACGGCGCTCAGGTCGTCGTCGACCGGCGCAATCGACTCAATATTAATTTCACCTTCAGCCACCACTTGATTAAGCAATAAATAAAACCGATCCGCGTCGCGCGTCTTCACAAAAAGGCCCAGGCCGTCTTCATGAAGCCGCGCTTCGACCACGTGATCCTTATCAAACACGCGCGCCGCGAGCTTTGCGGGCTGGTTGCAACGAATCAAAATCTGCATCGGGTGCTCTTCCATCTCATCGCGCACACCGTGTACGTTTCCTTCCGCAACCACGTAACCGTTGTTTAGCAAAATCACCCGGTCGGACATCATGTCAACTTCGTGCAGGATGTGGCTCGAGATGATGACGTGCAGGCCGTCACTCGCAAGCTTGCGAAAAAGCGCGATCGTTTCGGCGCGCACCATTGGATCCAGGCCGTTAAGTGGTTCGTCAAGAATCAGGACTGAAGGCTGATGCGCGATTGCCTGCGCCAAACGGATGCGTTGCCGCATGCCTTTGCTGTAGGCCGCGACTTTTCGATCTGCAGCGTCCAGCAAACTAACGCGCTCCAGAGCGGTAGCGGTCAGCGCCAGGGCTTTCTTCTTTTCATAACCGTGAACCAGCAAAAAGGAGCTGATGAATTCCCTTCCCGTCAATCCGCGTGGAAACGAGTCAAACTGCGTGCAATAACCCAGCTTTTTGAAAAGTTGCTCAGGCCGATCGGTAGGAATATCGAGAATCGTGATGTGGCCGCGCGTCGGCCTCAGCAATCCGGTCATCAAGTTCATCAACGTCGACTTGCCCGCGCCGTTTGGGCCCACGAGGCTGGTGATGCCCGGCTCGATTTGCAGGCTAACGCGGTTTACGCCGAGTATCTCGCCGTAGAACTTCGAGACATCATCGAAAACGATTGTTGTTGTAGAATTTGCCATCCGAAACTTCTTTTCCTTTTATAGACGGGAAGTGTCCCATCTAAATAGGGACAGGCAGGAATGCCTGGCCTACTTCACTACTTCATAGGCTTTCACTTTCCGTGAAAGCAGCGCCAGGCAAATCATGCAAATCAAACCCAAAGCGAACCAGGAAGCCCAAAGCGGCGGCTCGTTCATCACAATTTCACGCCCGACGCTGCCGTCGAAGTCCGTCATGTGTCCGGTCGTGCGCACAAATGTTCCAAACAAACCCGCCGAAACGTTGTTCATCAGCGCGCCGAGGCTGATGATGTTTCCCCAACGCGTGAGAAACAACTGATTGATGACTTCGCCAAATACAGAGGGAATGAAAAATATTCCCAGCAGCGCGGCGCTTGCGATTACACGCCACTTCACCAGGGCCGAGACTGCCTGCGACAACAGCGCCAGCAACAAAATCCAGACAACGCTGCCAATGAAGATCGCGCTGGCAATCCAAAGGTTATCGACAAACCAACCGGCGCCTTCGAGATACGCCTGAAAACAAAACAACAGCAATTGCGGTATCCAGGTGATTGTCGAAAGCAGAATCAAAAGCACTGACATCTTGCCCAGCACATATTCGGCGCGCGAAAACGGCCGGCATAAATAAAGCGGCAACGCATTGTTGCGCAGGTCGCGCGCCACCAGCGGTGGGCCAATCAACAGCGTCACGAAAAAAGCAAAACTGGCTTGCAGGTTGACGAAAGTCTGAAAGAAAAACGCATCGATCGGAATTAGTTCGCGAACGTTAACCTTCAGAATAGCCAGCGCATTAACATTGTGATGCAGATAAATAAGAATCGCTTCGACCAGCAGTGGCGCAAAGCAGACGATGAAAAACGCCGTGAACAGCTTTGATTTGAACACGTCGCGAAAAGCATGGCGCGGAATGATCAGGAAGCGGCTCCATTCCGGGGTCAGCTTGCCGAGATACTGCTTATAAGTTTGCTCATAGACCGCCATGGCCGTTTTCCATCGCTTTCAAGAAGATGTCTTCCAACGAATCGCGTTTGTAACTCAGGCGGCGGATTTGAATGTTCTGCTGCGCGGCGATGCGATAGAGATCGCGCACTTCAATGCCATCTTGTAAGACAACCTTGACCCGCGTGGCGCCGGTCAGCGCGTATTCACAGCCAAGCGCGCCGATCGCCTCGACAAATTTGTGCTGGTCGCCGCGCGTTTCCAGTATCAGGAACTTGCGATTTGCTTTTCGTTCCGCTTCCAAATTGCAGTACACCGCGAGCCGCCCATCTTTTAGGATCAGGATCTCTTCGCAACATTCTTCGACGTCGAGCAGCAGGTGCGAAGACAACACAATATTCGCCTTGCCGCTGTCCCGAATTTCCCGGACCAGCCGAATCATTCGTGCCCGCGCGGGCGGATCAAGTCCGTTGGTCGGCTCATCAAGAAAAATCAAACGAGGACCATGCACGATCGCCTGGGCCAACTTCGCCAGTTGCTTCATGCCCAGCGAATACGTATCGAGACTGCGATAACGAGCTTCGCCGAGACCAACGTAAAAGAGGGCTTCATGGGCACGCTCGAGCGCTGCTTCGGAAGGCAGGCCCGAAAGTTCGGCCATCAGCCGGACGAAATGTACCGCACTCATTTTGGCAATAAACGAATCCCGTTCCGGCATGTAGCCGATGAGCGAGCGGATTTGCTGGGCATCGGTGATGATGTCGCGGCCGAAGATGTGGGCAGTGCCGGAAGCTGGTGGATGAAACCCGAGCAGGGTATGAATCAGCGTGGTCTTGCCCGCGCCGTTGGGGCCCAGCAGGCCGATGGCGCGCCCGCGCAGTTCACCATTTAAGTTTTGCAGGATTGGACGCCGGCCGAACCGCACGCTGAGGTCGTTAAGATCGATGACCGGAGCGAAGTTGGCAGGATTCCTGAGGGCTGCGTGTTCGTAGATTTTTTCGGCTACCGCCATGCTGCTGACTTTATATCTCTGTTCTGATAATTCCAAACAAAACCAAGACCAAAGACTGCGCCCATCAAAACGAATGCGCTGATGAATGCAAACGCTTCCGCCACCGCTAAAGTTCTGCCAATCGCAAGAATTCCGATCAGAAAGACCGGCAGATTAATCACAAAGGCAGATGCCAGCGGGAATAAAGCAGCGGGACGGCAACCTCCGAGGCGTTTGCGCAACCAGAAGAGTGATGGAGCATAGGCGAGCGAAAAAAGGAGAGCGGTGATAATGAGCGAAACCAGGGTGACGCCTTTGATGTTTGAGATACTCAACGAGTCGCCTTCAATAAGAGTGAAAGCAAGCACGATGATTGATAGACCAAGCAGCCACGAGCCGAGCGAAATAAAGGTGAGCTTCATTTGGGTGTCAGGTGTCAGGTGCCGGGTGTCAGTTGCGGCCATGCCGACACCTGACACCTGATACCCGACACCTAAGTCCTACTTCTGTTTCAGCCCCTGCTGAAGAACGTGTTGAATCTCCAACGAGTTGGGCATTCCGAAAAGTGTGGCCGGACTCAAGCCGAATGGTCCGCCTTCCGTGTTAGCGGCGAAGGTAATGCTGTCGCCTTGTGCGTAAGCGTACGCGAGTGTCGGCGCCATGTTTGCCGCCATCGTCTTGATTGCCTGTTGCTGTGCCTGCGGCATGGCTCCGGAGTTCGCAACTCGCTCGGCAAAGGGTTGCACCAGCGGCGCCAGGTTCTGATAAAAGACCGCCGAGAAATTCGCGTTGCCGTCGGTCGGCAGTCCAGCAGTAAAGCGCGCCGAGCGCAACAAGGAGTAACCTGACTCTTGTGAACGGACCGACCGCTCGACCATGGCGCGGCTTGGGCCCATTACCACGTAACCATTGACGTAGGTGTAATTAACCTCTACACCAAAGTCAGCAGAGCGCAGCGTGTAATAAGTGCGGCCGCCAATATCGCCGCGGTCCCATGTCAGTCCGGCTTTGCCAAATTTGGCCGCCTCTTTGTTTACTTCCACGACCAGCCGCTCCAGCGTTTGTTGCAGATGAGCGGAATCGTTCACCTCAAACACCATCTTCCAGGACGGGGTCGGCAGGATTGGACCATCAATCGCGAAGGCAAATTCGCCACCGAGCGGTGCAGCTATGTCTTTGCGAATATCCAGACCGTGGTCCGCCTGCTGCTGGTCCAGGTTCTGCTTTAAATCAGGTGAAACTGTTTCCACTACACCAAGCAGATCATCGACGAGCTTGACCGGGTCCTTAACGACAAAACCGGCAACTAGATTCGCATCCGGCGAAATGTATTCGAGCGAGCCCATTGGGCCGGGCGCCGCCAACCACGAAGGAATGCCATGCTGTGCGTCGCTGAAAGAAAGCGAAGCTTTCGTGTGCGTCTTGCCATCGCTCTGACTTGAGTCAAGCACGAGATACTTGACGCTCAACACACCCAGCTTATTCAGCGCTTCCTGATGACGATCTCCATTAGCTTCTTTGCTTAGCTGGGCCCTGGTTTGCGCGATAATGCTTTCTAAATTCGCCGCCACGACCAGACCGGCACCTTGTTGATAAACCTCGGCAATCCGATTGTGAAAAGGACTGGAAGCGAAAGTGTTTGTGCCGCCTTTCTGGACAACGTTGGCAAGCGTTTGCAGTTGCTGTAAATCCGGACTGGCTGCAAACAAGTCATTCTGAATCCAGACGAAAAGCTGTTTACCTTTTTCACCTGAAGCAGTCGCTCCGGAGGGATCGTCTATAAACCGGATGTCAGGCTTGTCGGTTGACTTCGCATACTTCGCCACCTGCTGCTCGAGAAAGGCGCGAAAACCATTGGAGTTTTTGAGCTCGGCGAGCACGACTGGAGCTCCCGGCTCATTCTTGTCGTTCAAGAAAACCGAGACGGCGATTTCTTCGCCCAGGTAATCACCAAACTCACGAATGGAGTTGATGACCTGGTCCACGTTTGGACCACGATGGCCAGACTGCTCTCTCTCCCACCACTCTTTCAACGCCGCATTCTGATTGATACGTTCCTCCATGATGCGGTGCGACTCGACAATGGTAGACGTCAGGTTTGGCAACGCCGCATAGACGATGGTCTTTTCCGGCATCAGATCCAGCAGGCGGGTTGAATTGCGCACGCCCGGAAGCGGCACTCGGGTCAATTCCTTGTTGAGCGCCGTCAAGCCGGCCAAAGTTGCGGCGTAGTTTGCAGCCTTGCGGCTCCACGCCAATTCGTCGTTGACTGGAATCTTGTCAATGGATGCATTCGTTGTTGCCTGTTCACCGCCATGCAGCACCGTGTCGCGGTTAGCATGGTCCAAATGCACCTCGCCTTCGACGACCGAAACACGCGAGCCTTTAGTTCCGTTGTTAACGGAAAAGATCGTTCCGGTAACAGACACCAGCGAGTCGCCAGTATCGACGAACAAGTGCTGGTTCTTTTGCTTGGCAGCTTCGACGATGATGGCGCCGCGGTTTAGGTGAATGGTTGTGCCCTGACCATTCTTCGTTAGGAAAAACTCGGAGCGTTCGCGCATTTCAATCGTTGAACCGTCGCCCAGACGAATGTTGGCGTGGGCATCTTTGGCGGTGCGAATGCGATCGCCTTTTTGCAATTTCTCGCCCGCCGCAACCGGCGCACTGCGCGTGTCCGCAATTTGATAGACCTGACCGTCGGCAGCCTGCACTGTCGCCTCAAGCTCACCGCCAAATGGTGAGTAACGCTGAATAAAAGGCAGTGCTAACAAGCCGAAGCCGATTACCAACGCGGCGGCAATTCCCCAGCGCAAAACTACGGGCTGGATGCTATAGCGTTTCGCGCCGGCCACTTTCTTCACCGGCAACACATCGCGCGAGCGAGCATCCTTCATTGCTTTGCGACAGGGAATACATT
>DASQPM010000102.1:0-18950 GCA_035643935.1 Pyrinomonadaceae bacterium
CCGACGACTGTCAGTGTTCCGCCGTAACCCAAACGTCGGATTTCATTTCGCGTCGTGGTCCGCACGAGTGGTGGCGGCGCTTCTGGCATTGACGTTTTTTTCTTTTGCGCAGCCGCGCCGTTAGCTGACAAAACAAGCGCGCCGCCGAAAGCAAGCAGCATGAAGAGTTTGACTGTTGGCTTAATCATTGAGTGGTGCAGTGAACCCGGAAATGAAATCATGAACGCGATAGTAACACTACTCGCGGTAAAACTAATGCGGACGCCCGATCGCCGATCGTAGCGTCCGCATTGAGTGATGGAATAGCTTCGATTTCTATTTTCGAATGAACGTAATGCTGCCCTGGAACGTCGTCACCATCACCGACGAGCGGCCGTCGCCAACGTCGCCAACGTACTTGCGTCCGTCGCCGAGACTCTTGAATCCACCATTCCAAAACGGTCCCAGTGCGATTCTTTTTGTCGGCGTGGCGGCCACCAGGCTGAAGGCAGAGTCGGAAGGTATGCGAATTGTTATCTCGCCCTTGCCTGATTGAAATTGGTAGGTGCCACCTCGCGAAAATTCGCCGTCAAAGAAAATGTTTCCGATCAGGTTCTGCGCGAATACCTGCGATGCGCTGATGCCGTTCAGCTCGATGTCGCCTTCCGACGAAACGTGGGCGCGAACTAAGCCGCCGCGAATGTTGCTGACAGTGATCTGGCCGCGCTTTGTTTCCAGATCGACTGATGAGTTCATCGGTACCTGGAGTTTAAAGTTCACGTCACCAATGTCGCTGCGCCCGCGATTGTCTGCCATCACGTCGACAATCAAACCATCGCCGGTCTGGCGCGGCGACACGTTTGCCGCCGGCGATTCCATCGTCGCCGAGAGTTTGACCTCGTCGCGGTTCCAGGATTCAACGGTAATCGTGCCCGAGATGTTTTTCAGTTCGACGCGAACATTGTTTCTTACTGGATATCGCTTTGACAGATGCTGCTGGCCCAACGCATTGGTAGTGTTCAGTGCAACGAAAACCAAAAGAAATGCGAACAAGGCAGGTTTCCGAGACAGAGAAGTGCGGGAGGCTTCGGCTAGAGTGGGCAACATTCCAATCATTTTCGATGTCGGGCTAAACAGTAACCAAATTCCTGCTAAACAGTAAATGGGGAATTAATACCGGCGAGGCGCCGGGGTAGAACTAAAGCTCGGCAAACTCTTTCAGCAGCGAAAGCTTCTCGTTAAGAGCAGTATTCAACATCTCCTCCGAGACTTCGTCATGCGGGTTCTTACTCAAACTGTCAAACGAATCATTCACAGCCTGATCGATCACCGCGAGGTTGCGATCAAAAGTTTCGCGCATCTGCGGATTCCAGCGTGCCTTGTTGTATTCCACGCGCTGATTCCAATAAGCGATCAACTGCTGTTGCTGCGATACGCGATTGCGCACGTCTATGGCGCCCACACTCAAACTATTCTGTGCGCCGCTCTCAACCTTCGCATCGACGGCACCGCTCTGCCAGCGGCGCAAGCCAACCGCAGTTGAAAGCGAGACGATTAAGACTATTGCGGCAACCATGGCTGCAAGCTGTGGAAACGAAAGTTCCCAACTGCGCGCCGTCCAATTGCTCAGAACACTTCGACGTGTCGCGGTGGCTGCCGGCGTATCGACACTGGCGCCCGCCTCGATCATATTGCGGATACGCAGCCACAACGCTTTTTCGTTTGGCGGGGCCGCATACTGACCTCGTTGCGTGCGACAAAATCCAACAATAGATTGCAGATCGTCGCGCACCTCAGCGCAATGCAAACACCCTTCCAGGTGCGAACTCAACGTTGCTCGATCTTGATGACTTATCGACCCATCCAGCAAATCACTGATTAGGTCCTGACACTTCTCGCAGTTCATTGTCTTTCAACCTCTAAACCTGCCGCGCGCTCGCTGTTTGCGAATCGCCTTCACCGGCATTTGGTTTTCAAGCAATCAAGGGGAGACTGCGTAAAAATCTCGTTTTTGCGAACTTCCTGGATCCAGGGATAAATCCGGCAAGCTATCTTGGAAGCTAGTCCTTGACCTTCTGTTGCCTCAAAAGTCCGCGCAATTTCATTCTTGCCTTGTGCAATTGCGACTTTGAAGTCCCAACCGAGCACCCCAGCATTCTGGCAATCTCTTCGTGTTCATGTCCTTCAATATCGTGAAGGGTAAAAACCGTGCGGTAGCCGGGAGGCAATTGGGCGATAGCTTTGTCGAGCGCTATGCGATCCACGACCGGCATCGCATTGGGGTTCTCGGTGCCTTTAACTATCTGAATCGGCGTTTCACCGTCGTCGGTTGTCTGTTCCATCTTCACGCCGCGTTTGCGGAAGTGCATCAGGACTTGATTGACGGTTAGACGATGCAGCCAGGTAGTAAAGGCCGACTCACCACGAAAGCTTCCAATTTTTCTAAAGAGCTGGATGAAGACCTCTTGTGCCAGGTCTTCAGCTTCCGAAACGTTGCTGGTCATTCTCAAGCAGAGGGAATAAACCCGGCGATTATGCCGCTGGTAAAGCTGCTCGAAGGCAGGCATGTCACCTTGAGCTGCTCGCTGTGCCAACGCGTAATCTGTTTCCGGCTGCGTCTCGGTTTCGGCTGCGGTCACGTGTTCGTTTTTCGGGCTAGCGACGAAATTCTCCGTAACGCTGGTCTTCGACGCATCACGATTGCGCTTATTTCAAAGGAGCGACAACCTTTTCCTCAGCCTTGTCAGGCACTTGCGAGGTTCTGGTCGCCCTCAACGCGGGTGTGATGCAGCGCTTCGAGCGCGTCGTTGCCTTGCCCAACTCAAAAGTATTGAATTTCCCTTGCCGCAGCAACGCGTTTTGCGGTCCTTACTTCAAGTCCAATAGGTGCGATCGAGTGACCGGTAACCGACGGCTTCCGCTACATGCGCGGAGCGAATGTCATCGGAACCCTCCAAATCTGCGATGGTGCGACTGACTTTCAGGATACGGTCATAGGCGCGCGCTGACAAGCCAAGCCGCGTCATTGCGCGTTCCAGCATCTGCTCGCTCTCAGCGTCGATGGCGCAATGACGACGAATCATGCGCGGCGTCATCGCTGCATTGGAAAATATTTTTTCCTCAGTTAACCGCAGGCGCTGTTTGTCTCTAGCGGCAATCACACGATCGCGAATTGTATCCGAGTCGTCTGTTTCTGGTGGAGTCTCGCCGGTAAGGTCGCGAAACTTCACTGCCGGTACATCAATGTGAATGTCTATACGATCAAGCAACGGTCCCGAGATGCGACCGACGTACCGTTGAATCTGTAAAGGCGAACAGCGACATTCGCGCGTGGGGTCATTCCAAAAGCCGCAAGGACAGGGGTTCATTGCGGCTGCCAGCATGAATGAGGCCGGAAACGTCAACGACATCGAGGCGCGGCTGATAGTCACCTTTTGATCTTCCAGGGGCTGGCGTAAGACTTCCAACACGCTGCGATCAAATTCGGGCAGTTCATCGAGAAACAAAACGCCCTGGTGCGCCAGCGATACTTCTCCCGGCCGCGGCATTGCACCGCCGCCAATCAATCCGGCATCGCTAATTGTGTGATGCGGAGAGCGAAACGGGCGCGCTGTCACCAGTCCTGCGCGACCGGTCAAGCCGGCAACCGAATGAATTTTTGTTAGTTCCAGGGCCGCTTCGAATTCCAACGGCGGCAAAATTGTCGGCAGCCGCTTGGCCAACATCGTCTTCCCGGAACCCGGGGGACCAATCAACAGAATGTTATGCGAGCCGGCGCTGGCGACTTCAAGCGCACGCTTGACTGAAAGCTGGCCGCGCACTTCGCGAAAGTCGACGTTGTAATGATCGGTTTTCATGAGAATTTCATTTGGATCGACTTTCAATGGCGCGGGAGGATCTTCGGAACGCAGTGCGGCAATCAAATCGACTGCACTGCGCAAGTCGGCAACAGGATAAACATTCACACCAGACACTACGGCTGCTTCCTTGGCATTTTCGTCCGGCAGAATTACATGCTTGATCAAAGCATCGCGCGCGAGAATCGCGATTGGCAATGCACCTTTAATTGGACGCACGCGACCATCAAGCGAAAGCTCACCCACACACAGCATATGAATGAGGTTGTTCTGTTCAGCCAGATCACCGTTGGCGCCAAGGATTCCGAGTGCGATGGGAAGATCGAAGCTTGCACCCTCTTTGCGAACATCGGCGGGAGCGAGGTTTATGGTGATTTTCTGAAACGGAAAAAAGAATCCGCAGTTGCTGATCGCAGCCCGAATACGCTCGCGCGACTCGCGCACCGCGGCGTCGGGCAAGCCAACGATGGTGACGGATGCGGGCGACTCGGCCTCTCCGCGGACTGGAGTTAAATCAACTTCAATGTCGACGAGGTCGGCATCTATGCCATAGACGGCCGCAGACAGAGTGCGAAAAAGCATGGGAGAAGCTTCCTCTGCAAAGACGGTGAAGATCGTAGAGCATCAGTAAGCGGCAATTTGAGGGTGAAAACGAATCGAGCGCGCTAGCGACATTCGAAAGCGCGCTCAACGAGGGTTTGCCAACTTTACCAGGGGAGCAAAGCGGCAGAACATGTGAATTTCAAAACTACCTGCGGCGCGAAGGTGCGGCGGCTGTTGCTACCGGCAGTCGAATTTCCTGGCCGGCGCGAAGTTCTGCTTCCGGAGTGACACCGTTCAAGCGGGCCACTTCATTTGCATCGAGATTGTGCGCCGCAGCTATCCGCGCGATCGTGTCGCCTTTGCGGGCGCGCACCTTGCTCAATGCCGGAGCTGCTGGCTGATCTGTCGTGCCGGGCTTAGCGCGTCGCCAACTGGTCAGCCGAATGCCGCTATTGGGTACTACCAGTTTCGTAGTCGACTTCAGATCGACCCCGGTGTTCATCGCTTGCAACTGAGACACGCTGACTCCGGTGCGACTTGCTACCGCTTGTAAATCTTCGCCCGGCGCCATCGAAATCACGCGCGCCGAGTCGCGTCGTTCGGCCGGAATGCGCTTTAGCAGCGCGAAGAACTGTTTGCCTTTCCCCGCCGGTACGCGAACGTTATACGCCTCGCCACGCGGAGTAACGTCACGTCGCAGTTCGGGGTTAAGGCCGCGAACATAATCCACGCTGCTGTCTGTCGCCTCGGCAACGAGTTGCAGACTGGTGGAGTTTGATACCTGAACCACGTCATAGCCGAGCGGCGCATCAGGGCGAATTCCTTTGAATCCGTACTTCTCCGGATTCTTCGCAATCAGGATCGTGGCCAGAATATTGGGAACGTAGTTGCGCGTTTCCTGATAGATGTAAGGATAGATGGCCCAGAAGTTTGCTGTGCCCGCGCGGGCGATTCCGCGATCGACGTTTCCCGCACCGGTATTATAAGCAGCCATCGCCAATTCCCAGTTTCCGTTGTAACGGGTGGCAAGGCTCTTGAGGTATTTGGCTGACGCGCGCGTGGCCTGTTCGTAGCTATTTCGCTCGTCAACCCAGGCGGTTTGCTTCAAACCAAATTGCCGCCCGGTGCCGGGAACAAACTGCCAAAGTCCGGATGCTGCTGCCCAGGAAACAGCTTTCGGTCGCCATGCACTTTCAACCTGTCCCAGCCAGGTGATATCGACCGGCACGCCTTCTTCCTTAAAAATCTGACGGGCCATCTTCATGAACTGCCCGGATCGTCGCAGGCCTGATTCCATCGTCGCGCGACCCCGACCCTGGTAGTAGTTAATGTACTGCTGGATCAGTGGATTGATCGTAAAGGCGAAATTAACATTCTGCTTAGCTTGTTCGAGTGCAAGCACATCTGCGTCGGAAACGTTTTGTTCTTCCGGAGTCAGTACGAGCTTGCTCAACTCATCGAGTGGGGAGGGTTCAAACTTCTGCTCGCGAAACCCGATCTGGGGCGGGTCAGCTTTCTGCGGAGGCGTGGTTGTCGCTGAATTGTTTTGCGCCACCAACTCGGAAATATTCGTTTGCAGCGGAGTGCGGCCGAGCGGAACTTCTTCACGGTAAATCTTCTCGACTAACTCTAAATAGAAAGTTTGGAGTCGCTGGCTCGCGCGGACGTCCAAACCAGATTCCAGGATCGAGTCGACTGCTTTATCAAACTCGTCACGAGCTTGTTCGCGCTTGTTGTCTTCGAGATTTAGCTTGCCCTTGCGGAAATGGTCTTCGGCTCTGGATATTACTTCCCCAACCTGCGCGTCGCTCTTCTCGACCTCATTGGGAATGGAGCGAGCTGATGAACCGGCTGGAATCTGTGCGGACACGACGGTAGCGAAAGCCACTAGCAGCGAAATAAGTACTATCCACCTAATGGGGGTCGCGAAACTCATTGACATCAACCGTCGTTCTCCTTGAATTCTAGTACGAAATTCCAGATCGATTTCCCTGGGGATTTAAGCAATGTCCATTTTTGCGAGGGTTTAGGGCTCCTCTTGTTGGATTGAATGCCCAAAAATGCTTCTAAATCGAAGCCAAGTCAGTCCGGAGGTTAGCACACGGTTTTCCGGAGTGTCAAACAAACCATGTATCAAATAGACGCCGAAATGGTGCATTTTTCCACCGTTTTTTGCCGGCGCGAGTGTTAGAGATGCAAGCGTCCAGGCATCGGGTTGCGTGCCATTAATGGCGGCAATTTTTGCGGTTGGAAATTGTCAAAAATTCGGCACATAGTTAACGCTTAATGTGTTCAGTTTGGAATCCAGCAAACGATGGGCTGGGTTGGATAACTACCATGGCACGAACAATCGTAGTCGGGGACATCCACGGCTGTTACGACGAATTGGTTGAGTTGCTGGAAACGGAAAACCTGGCCAGCGACGACCACGTCGTTTCGGTTGGTGATCTAATCGTTAAGGGACCGAAGAACAAAGAAGTCCTGGATCTGTTCAGCAACGATTCGCGCTTTTCTTCGGTGATTGGGAACCATGATCTAAAGGTGTTGAGTTTCTGGAAAGGTGAGGACGTATTCCTCAAAGACTCGCACAAACAAGTTTGTCTTGAGTTGGAAAGCGAAAAAGGCCGGTACGCAGCCTATCTCGACTCATTGCCCTACATGCTAAATCTGAACTTGCATGTAGTCGTTCACGCAGGAGTCCGTCCGGGCATCCCACTCGCGAACCAGTCACCGCAGGATCTGATCGAACTCCGCACGCTAGGCGACGATCGAACCAGCCGGGAAGGAATTCCCTGGTACGAACAATATGACGAAGGCCCAACAATTCTTTTTGGTCACTGGCCCTTTCCCGAGCCGCGAAAATCGAGGAATGCTATCGGGTTAGATACTGGTTGTGTCTACGGTCATAAGTTAAGTGCCTACGTTATGGAAACTAATGAATTCATTCAGGTGCGTGCACGACAAATTTATGAACCTCCGGGCCTGGGCTTTAAGCAGGACTTGGCAAATTCATTGAATTTGAAATAAGAATCAATTTCGTACAGGTGCGTAGCGATTTTGGTAAGATTTTATTGAGATTTTATACTGAGCGAACCATTGGGACGCGTTCGAGATCGTAGGGTTCAGTTTGGAACACACCTTGCTGCCTTTAAGCTGCCTTTATTAGATATTTCCAAATGGCATCCAAAAAAATAATGACCCGTATATCAAGGATTAACTAAAGACAATGTCAACTGCCTTAAAAAGTAAATCGCAAACAACAGCCGAGCTTCGAGAGGTACCGCGACTTCCCTCATTGCATCCCACTGCAGCAAATGCGGCGCGGCTTTTCTTCAATCGCGAGCTGAGTCTGCTCGAATTCCACCGTCGCGTTTTGGAAGAAAGCTTCGACGAGTCGAATCCAATGCTTGAACGATTGAAATTCCTCGCGATTTTCTCGGCCAACCTGGACGAGTTCTTTATGATCCGGGTGTCTGGCCTTAAAGAAGAGTTGGATGAGAATGTCACCGAACTGTCGCCTGACGGTATGACGCCGGGGGAACAGTTGAAAGAAATAAGAACGCGAGTTTTGCCGCTGGTTGAAGCGCAGGCGCGATGTCTGCGCGATGACATTCTTCCGGAACTAAAAAAGGCCGGCATTGAAGTCCTGTCATATCACAAACTCAATCAGGATCAGCAAGCGGATTTGGACGCGTACTTTAGCGAGAAAGTGTTTCCGATTCTAACGCCGCTTGCTGTCGATCAGAGTCACCCATTTCCATACATCTCGCCGCTAAGCCTGAACCTGGGTTTGATGGTCGAAGCACCGCCGGGATATTCGCCTGCTGATCCAAAACAGAGACATGGCCCACGGTTCGTGCGCATCAAGGTTCCGTCGGTTGTGCCGCGACTGGTTCCCGTGGGCAAGTTACAGACCAGGTTTGTACTGCTCGAAGAGTTAATCGAAGCTAATATAGCTGCTCTCTTTCCGGGAATGATTCCCAGTAAGTGCCATCGCTTTCGCGTGACGCGCGACGCTGACATCGAACTTCGAGAGGATGAAGCGGAAGATCTTTTACGTGTTATTCAACAGGAACTGCGGCAGCGTCGCTTCGGGACGCCAGTACGTCTTGAAGTTTCCGCCGGCATGCCGGACGAAATGATTGAGTATCTCACCGAGTCGCTCGACCTTTCGGCTGAAGACGTTTACGTCAACGACGGCCCGCTTAGCGTGCAGGACTTCATGTCGCTCTACGATTTGAATCGACCTGATCTGAAAGATAAAGGATTTGAGCCGGCAATACCCGAATGGCACAATATGAGGTCGATCTTTGACGTGATCAAAGAACGTGACCTCTTAATGCACCATCCGTTCGATTCCTACGACAGCGTTACAAATTTCATCAATGAAGCGGTCGATGACCCGAATGTTGTAGCGATAAAGATTTGTCTGTATCGCACCGGGCCGGAATCTCCAATTCCACCGGCGCTAATTCGCGCCAGCGAAAAGGGCAAACAAGTAACTGCGCTTATCGAGCTTAAGGCGCGATTTGACGAGGAACATAATATCGAGTGGGCGCGGCGGCTGGATCACGCCGGCGTGCACGTTGTTTACGGGATCCTGGGCCTGAAAACGCACGGCAAACTAACGCTTGTCGTCAGGCGCGAGGGCAACTCCCTCAAACGATATATGCACATCGCGTCCGGCAACTACAATCCTACGACCTCGTGCACTTATACCGATGTTGGTCTGTTTACCGCCGATGACTCAATTGGGGCTGACGCCAGCGAATTGTTTAACTACCTGACTGGCTGTTCACGTCAATTGGAATATCGCAAGCTTTTCGTCGCGCCGGTAAATCTGCGTGAAAAATTGAATGCATTAATCGATCGCGAGATCGAGCATCAGCGCGCCGGTCGGCAGGCCCATATCATGGCCAAGATCAACCGGCTGGCGGACACGCAAATAGTCGAGAAGTTGTATGAAGCGTCGGCAGCCGGCGTGAAGATCGATTTGATCGTGCGCGGCATTTGCATGCTTCGTCCCAGCGTGCCTGGCTTGTCGGAAAACATCACCGTGCGGAATATCATTGGCCGCTTTCTGGAGCACAGCCGCGTGTTTTACTTCGCTAACGGCGGTGACCAGGACGTCTACATCGGCAGTCCCGATTGGATGGCGCGCAATCTGAAACATCGTATCGAGGTGGTGACGCCGGTTGCTGATCCTGCGATGAAGAGTTACTTGAAAGATGTTTTACTGGCCGCCTATCTGCGCGACAACGTTAGAGCGCGCGAATTGCAGATTGACGGGACGTACACGAAAGTTCCGCGTGCACCGGACGATGAGCCGTTTGACAGTCAGACATTTTTTATCGAACGAGATGCACGACTTTCAACGCACGCGTCTCGATAGTTGTGAATGACCTATGTCCTATTTTGATTCAAAACGAAAACGAGAAACCCTGACGCTGGTGGTGGTGTTTGTGCTGGTTCTCGGCGTCAGCGCTCTCGTAGTTTATTTGCTTTCGCAGCGAGCAGTAGTAAACGAACCTTTAGCCCAAACGCCTGCGCCGGCAAGCAGCGTTACACCCGGCGAACGGCAACCGACAACGCCGGCGCCGAGACCCGATCGCAACGTGTTTGACGAACTTTTCGGTGTCCCGCAAAGCGAGGCTCATGTTGTTCGCGGCGAAAGTTGGGGCGCAGTAGTTGGAAGCATAACCTTGAGGCTGCTGCTCGCAGCTTTGCTGGGCGCGGCCCTGGCGTTTCGTCCCCGCAAGCGTTTGTTAATACTTAAGAGAAATCCATACGTAGAACAAACACAAATACTGCTGGCAATAGTCGCAGCCGCGTTAATGATTATTGTCGGCGACAATGCTGCGCGCGCGTTTGGAATTTTCGCTGCTGTTTCCGTGGTTCGCTTTCGCACGAACATCCGCGACCCCAAAGAAATTACGGTGCTCTTGATAAGCCTTGCCGTCGGCCTTGCAGCTGGGTTTGGTCGCTGGGACCTTGCACTCATCCTTACGATCTTTGCGTTAGTGGTTTTATGGGTGCTCGAGTATCGCGAGGCGTCCCAGGTGTCGCGGACCATGGATGTGAAGGTAAGCAGCAAAAACGTGGCAGCGACGCAAGGCATCCTGCGCGAGATCTTTCAACGGTACAGTTTTGATGCGGAGCTGCGCGGTATCAGTCGTGAAAGCTCGGATGAACCGGTCGGAAGTCTGGTCTATTCAGTGGAGCTCAGTCCCATATTAACTACCGATGCGCTCAGCGACGAGATTATGACGCAGGATTCTGCAAACGTTGACAGCATCGAGTGGGAACAGAAGAAAAGCTTCTCTTACATTTACCAGTAAGTCTCGATTGTTCTCCGTACAAAAGAAAAGGCCGCTCAAAGTCGAGCGGCCTTTATTGTTGAACTGAGAATTGGCTTACTTCGTGACGGTCGCAGCCGTCGCTGTGGTGTTTGCCTGCGACTGTGCGTAGTCCTGAACGAAGTCCTTCAATTTTCCATGACCGAACCGAGTGTAGAAATCATAGTCTTTCATCTCGGCATAGACCTGATCAAAGTTCCAGTGATAGTGGTTGAAGCGATAAACCGCGCCCATCACGCCCGTGCGATGGCGACCACCAGCACAGTGTACAAAGAACTTTCCGGTCGAAGGATTATCAACTAGTTTCAAAAACTGGTTGACCTGGTCAGTTTTCGGGTAATCCGAATCGCTCATCGGAATGTTGACATAACGCATTCCCAGCGCCTCGACGTCACGTTTTTCATACGACTGGGGGTCCGAACGTAAATCAATGACGGTCTTGATGCCCAGCCCTGCCAGGTCTTTGTAATCTTCTTCATTCGGCTGCGCGCCCCGGTAAAACCGCTGGTCCAGTTGGCCGAAATTCCTGATCTTGATATTTGAAAAAGCGGGGTCCGAATGGCCTTTGGCAAACGAGATGGCGGATACCGCCAGGATTACTAAAAAGGCCGCGATTTGAGCTTGGGGAAACTTCTTAAAACTCATTGTGCTAATTCTCCTCTGGTAAATCGAATCGTTAATAATCGTCGCGAAATCAGCGTCTCAAGTCGACGTACCTAAGATTCAAAAGGGTCTCAGAAAGTTGTACAGAACTTCACGAAAATTAGTCAAAAATGGCCCCGATGTAACCTGCCGAAAATACTGGACTTATCAGACCGGTCTGGCGACGGCTGCCTGTGGCACCCGCTGAGGCCGGGGACTCGACGAAACTGGCGGCGTAGCCTTTTCTTTCAGGGCCTCGCGAAAGACCTGACGCATATTGTCTACGAAAACAAAACGTATGTCTTTGAACGGTTCTTTTGGCACCTCATCGAGATCGCGTCGATTTTGTTGTGGCAAAATAATCGTTGAAACGCGAGCCCGGCGTGCCGCCAGGACTTTCTCTTTGACTCCGCCCACCGGAAGGACGTTCCCTCGCAGCGTGATCTCGCCGGTCATGGCTACATCTTTGCGAACTGGTCGCAGAGAAAGCGCCGAAACCATCGCAGTCGCCAGTGTAATTCCGGCCGATGGTCCATCTTTGGGAATCGCGCCTTCCGGAATGTGAATATGCAAGTCGTAAGTGTTGAAATCCTCTTCGTTAATTTCGAGTTCCTTGGCGCGCGACTTCGCATAAGAGTAGGCTGCCTGTGCAGACTCACGCATCACCTCACCGAGTTGGCCCGTCAAAACCAAATTGCCTTTTCCTTTCATTCGCAGTGCTTCGATAAAGAGCACATCGCCGCCTACAGCCGTCCATGCCAGGCCAGTTGCAACCCCGATTTGATCTTTCTTAAGCACTTCCTCAGGAATTACTTTTGGCGCGCCAAGAAATTCGTGAATGTTTTTCAACGACACCCGGATCGAACCTTTGTGTCCTTCGGCTATGCGGCGCGCAACCTTGCGACAGATGCGGCCAATCTCGCGCTCAAGTTGCCGCAAGCCGGCCTCTTGCGTGTACTGTTGAATGATTGCTGTTAGAGCAGTCTTTGAAACATGCAAATCCTTTGCGGATATGCCGTTTTCTTCCATCTGCTTCGGCATCAGATGGCGACGCGCGATTTCGCGTTTTTCTTCCTCGGTGTAACCAGCCAGCCGAATAATTTCCATGCGATCGCGCAGTGGCGGTTGAATGGTGTCGAGTATGTTGGCGGTCGTCATGAATATGACGTTGGACAGATCAAAGGTTACACCCAGATAGTTATCGCGAAAACTATTGTTCTGTTCCGGATCAAGCACCTCAAGCAAGGCTGAAGACGGGTCGCCACGAAAGTCAGCGCCAACCTTGTCTACTTCATCGAGCATGATTAACGGATTGTTTGTGCCCGCTTGCTGAATCGCCTGAATCACGCGACCGGGCATGGCACCAACATAAGTGCGCCGGTGTCCGCGAATCTCGGCTTCGTCATGTACGCCACCCAGCGACAAACGCACAAATTTCCGATCGAGCGCCCGCGCAACTGACCGCCCCAGCGACGTTTTGCCAACACCCGGAGGTCCAACGAGACAAAGGATCGGTCCCTTCGGTTTTTCTTTTAGCTTCCTTACCGCCAGGGCTTCGATAATTCGGTCCTTAACTTTTTCCAGGCCATAATGGTCTTCGTTCAGTATCTTTTCGGCCTTTAGCAAATCAAGGTTGTCTTCGGATGATTTGGACCACGGCAGATCGGTCATGATCTCCATCCAATTTCGCAGCGTTGCCGTTTCGGCCGCGTCCGGATGCATCCGTTCAAGCTTTTTCAATTGTCTCAGCGCTTCTTCTTCTGCCGACTTCGCCATGTTCGCTGTCTCAATTTTTTCCCGGAACTGGGCCACCTCTTCCGCCAGCTCGTTACCCTCGCCGAGTTCACTTTGAATTGCCTTCATCTGCTGGCGTAGATAAAACTCGCGTTGGGACCGATCAATGTCGGCACGAGCCTGGGTGTTGATTTCCTGCTGCACTGTCAACACTTCAATCTCTTTGTTCAGCAGGTCGTTGACACGTCTCAGGCGCGCCGTTGTGTCGGCAATGTCCAAAACAGACTGCGCGTCTTCGACTTTGAGTTCGAGATTAGAGGCCGAGAGATCGGCCAAACGCCCAGCGTCATCGAGGTTTGCGATTATCGCCATGACTTCGGGCGAAATGTTCTTGCCGAGATTGATCGCCTTCTCCATCGACCCGCGCACGTTTCTTATTAGCGCTTCAACTTCGAGCGAACGCTCCGGCGGCAACACTTCCTGCATCACATGCACGCGCGCGCGAATGTACTGGCCCGTAGTGTCAACCGACTCGATTTCAGCCCGCGCAAGACCCTGGACCAAAATCCGAATGCGGCCATCAGGCAATTTCAGCATGCGCATGATGACGGCGGCGGTGCCCACTTTGTACAGATCTTCAGCGGTCGGTTCTTCTTTATCGAGATCCTTTTGTGAAGCGAGCAAGATCATGCGGTTTTCGCCAAGTGCCTCATCAACGGCCTTAATCGATTTTTCGCGCGAGACAAAAAGCGGCACGATCATGAACGGATAAATCACAATGTCGCGCAGCGGCAATACCGGCAAGTCATCCGGAATTTGCAACTCCTGGGCGCTATCCGCCGCTTCGATGTCTTCCACCAGGTCTGTTTCTTTCACAATAGGCGTCGCGTTTAAATTGGCTGGCTCTTTTTTCATAAGTTCTTAATGGCTAACCATCAATTTCATCCTTCACCGGTATCTTGAATTCAACTCCGCGCCGGTCCTCGATCTTTGGCAATCGCACTATCAACATGCCGTTATCAACCGATGCTTTCGCGTCCTGGATACTGACCGTCCAACGCAGCGGCACAATGCGAGAAAACTTTCCATAGCTACGCTCTGAACAGAGATGCGACAAGATCCGATTGCGAGGCATGCGCCGCTTCTTCTCGCCCCAGATCCTTAACTGCGTATTAGTGGCACCCACTTTGATCTGCTCGGCCGTCAACCCCGGCAGCTCCACACAAACCACGATTGCTTCGGCAGTCTCGCAGAGATCCACCGGCGGCGCCCAGGTTTCAGAAGCCAGCGGGTCTTCAGCGACGGTCGCTTCCTGTAACGCCGCAAATAACCTCCCCACGCGATCGCGTAGTCGCTGAAGTTCGAGCCGTTCCAAACCGGTTGCGCGAACAGTCTTGATCATTCTCGAACTGTACTTCAATACTCTAATTCTTTCTGCTTGCCTGATTGCGGGTGCGCACCAGATGCTTCAGCTCAGTCATAAACTCAGAAACATCTTCAAACTCAAGATACACTGAAGCGAAGCGAACGTAAGCAACTTTATCGAGCTCTTTCAAACGGCGCATTATCATCTCGCCGATCTTGCTTGTGGGTCTTTCACGCTCTGATGATTCCTGCACATACTTTTCGATCGCGTTGACAATGGATTCGAGCTTTGAAGATGGCACTGGCCGTTTTTCGCAGGCACGCAACAAACCCGCCATTACTTTGTTGCGATCGAAAGGCTCGCGCCGGCCATCTTTTTTGATGACCATGTAGGGAATTTCGTCGATGCGTTCGTAAGACGTGAATCTTCGCTCGCAACGCAAACATTCGCGTCGACGGCGAATGGCTTCACCCTCGCGCGACTCGCGCGAATCAACCACCTTGTCTTCCAGATGACCGCAGAATGGACATTTCATCGCGTTAGCCCTCTAAGCTGGATTTCAAAACAGCTTCATTCAATTCTTGACTGATGCCGTCTCGAACTTTGGTTTCCCCGAAAACTTCGTCTGCGGTTATCGGCTCATCCTCTACGGCATGTTCGACCGCATCGGCGGAAGTCAGCGAACGCAGTCGTGAAAGGCTGATGTCGCCGCGAACGAAATAGAGGAAACCGAAAATGGCAGCCGGACCAAAATCAACCAGGTGCATAACGATGGAGATGGCAGCCGCCGTCTCTTTTGTTACTCCCAGAAACAGAAGTCCGGCCGCGGTTGCGGCATGAAACGCGCCGGCGGCGCCGCCAGGAGTTGGCACCAGCGAACCAACCAACGACCAGCCGAGCACAAAAATCGTTTCCGTAATTCCGAATGGCAAACCGAAAGCGCGCAAGACAAGCCAGTTTGCGAATGCGATACCCAACCAGACCAGCGCTGTCCAACCAACCGTGACGGCAAGCTCGCGCGCATCGACAAGCACTCGCAGTGCCTTGGCGAGTTGTTCAAGAATGCTCAGAACAGCTTTGGTCACTGCGGCCGGTACAAAACGTCGCGGCTCAAGGAACCGTTTCAATCCCGCGATCGCGCCTGCAGATCGTTTTCGAAATTGCGTCAGACCAAACACTCCGGCGGCGGCAACGATTAGCAATCCGATGCCAACAGCACGAATGCGCATGAGATTTCCGGCGACAATTACAGGCGGTCGAAACCACAACAGGTTCACCGCAAACAAAACTACCACAGCAATTGAATCGTAGATTCGCTCGATCATGATCGTTACGAATGAGGCGGCGGGACGAACTCGAGGCTCCCGCATGGGCAGCACGACCGGACGCACAACTTCGCCGGCGCGTCCGAAAAGGAAAACAGCTCCGAAACCTACTGTCGTAGCCACGAATAGATTTCTCAAGCTGGCGTTGGCGAGCGGAGCTAACAAAGCCCCCCAGCGCGCGGCGCGAAAAAGGTAAGCGACGGAAATCATCAGTACCGCAAGCCCGAGGAGATATGGGTTTGCATGACTAACTGAATGCCGCACTTCCGACCAGTCAAGCTTTCTGCCAAACCACCAGATAATGGCAATCGCCAACAGACAAAGCGCGACAAATTCGAGGTATTTCCGGGTGTTTGATTTCAATGGGTTGTTAATGTTGTTGACTCGCCGGGAACTTGAACCACAAGATATTGGGCTGAGCGGGAAGGCTACAACATTTCCAACGTGTCGAGCAAGATAAGCCGCGATTGCGGTAGTGTCGCACCTTACAATACCTGCCTGACCGGAACTTTCCCCTTTCACGCGTCGTATGTGGCGCTGACAAAGAGGGTTGCAGGTGGTCGCGGCGGCAGAACAGACAACGGTTAGGCGGAGTAGGAACAAAGTGAGGGCTCTACGAGTTTTGGCTGCCAACGAAGGAGCCGAATTGGTTCGCAGGTGTCGCGCCGGTGATGGCGCGGCCTGGGAGCAGATTGTCCACGACTATTCCAGGCGGATTTACAATCTGGCTTATCGCTTTACCTCTCGTTCAAATACGGCTGAGGATTTGACACAGGAAGTTTTCGTTAGAGTTTATAGGTCACTGGAGCAGTACGATGCGCGTCAGGGTGACTTGCAAAACTGGCTGATGAGGTTGGCGCGCAACTTGATCATTGACGATTACCGAAAGCGCCAGCGGACCCCACACGACAATCAGGCCGACGATCTCGCCGATCACACTTATCATCTGCACACCTCTTCGCGATCCGTGCAACAGGAGATGGAACGCCGCGAGCTCGGCGCGCAGGTTCAGGCCGGCATCGACAAACTTTCGCCGGATTTGCGTACATGCGTCATCCTTCGCGACATTGAGGAATTGAGCTACCAGGAAATTGTCGAGTTGTTGAAGATACCTGAAGGAACAGTGAAATCCAGAATCAATAGAGGTCGCATTGAGTTGGCCAAGATCTTAAAACGGATGAAAGTACTGGCTGTAAGTGAAGTTTAGAAAGCAGCTCGCCCGGGGAAAGCGAGACGCTAATTATTGAGGGGCGGAAAAGAGAGACAAATGCTTTGCAACGAATTTGAAAACGGGCTGACGGATTACCTTGATGGCACATTTGTGCCGGAGGTGCACAAGACGTTTGCCGAACATGCGATGCGCTGTCCGCTTTGCCATGACCTTCTAAGCGAAGTTAGAAACACAATGCAGGCCTGCAATGCCGCGGGTGCGCTTGAGCCGTCTCGAGAGCTTGAGGCGCGAATACTAATCAGCACAATGCCGGAAACGGCGATGAGTTGCGAGGACTTTGAGGAATTCCTAACGGATTATCTCGACGGCTTTCTTCCGGCGGGGCTTTATCATCGCTGGGAACGTCACGCCGTGCTTTGCGCGCGCTGCACGGAATTACCGGGCGATGTCGTGCGCGCGATCGGCGCCTGCTACGTTTATGTCGGCGAAGAACAACCCGTGCCGGTAGGACTGCATGAACGAATTCTGCAGGCTACTTCTGAGACCGCGCTGGCGCGCGAAATTCGTTCGTCGCTGAACGAACGAATGGCCGCGTGGCTGCGTGCCTGGTTGGATCCCATCATCTCTCCGCAACTGGCGACTGTAGCGACGATGTTGCTGGTAGCTGTTTTTGTTCTGACTAACACAGTATCGGCCGACGGCTCAATTAGCGGCGTATATAGTGCAAGCTTGCGTTTGGTTGAACAAGGCTCTGATACTGGTGCGAACGGTGGAATAAAAGAAATCACAAAAGGATTGAAGGAACTCGTCGGTGGAGAGCCCCAGGCCCCGCCGACCACGCAAGATCAGAACACGCAAAAACAGAAACAGACGGGAGCCGGAACTAAAAACCGGCAAAACAAGCCATAAGAGATTAGTGATGTTCTATTGCGCCTATCATCTGAAGAATGCAGCCGTCGTGCAATGTAATCAGTGTGCGCGCCGGCTTTGTTCCGCCTGCGATCACCGCATTCGTGGCTTTCCCTTTTGCCAGGATTGCATCGTTGCCGGTGTTGAATTACTGCGACAACAATCACAAACGTCTGCAAATCCTGCCAGCTATCGAAAGACATCCCCGGTGGTGGCAACGCTGTTGTCTTTTGTTCCCGGCCTCGGTGCCGCTTACAACGGACAAACCGCAAAAGCTATCGTCCACTTTGCCATCTTTGCCAGTTTCTTTCAGATGGCCGTGCTCACGCAGGGTGTTCATTTCTTCGTTCTCGGAGTCCTGGGCACCTGGCTATTTGCTGCGGTCGATGCTTGCCGAACCGCGCAATTGATTCGAGCCGGACTGACTCCGGAGACTGAAGAAGACGTGATCACTCGCCGCTTATATGGAAATCCTTTTGCCTGGGGTTTGACGTTGATTGTGATCGGCACGCTCTTCCTGCTCCATACACTTCTTGGAGTGCAGCTGCCCGTCCGCCAATTGCTTCCAGTAGCCTTGGTAGCACTCGGCGCTTACATGCTTTTCGAATATATCCGTGGTCGCGGTGCAAACGGACGAATAGTTCGCTTTGATTCAAGACGACCGCCGCCGTCTGTGGTTTCAAATGCGATTGAGTCTCCGTCATTTCGTACCGGCGAAACCACGCAATTGGGTCGCAAGGTAATCGAAACCATTCCCTTCAAACGGAGTTCATAACTAAGAGATTTTAGGGGCATCAATAAATGGCATTACTTCTTAAGGCAATCGCCGGCGTCGCCGCGCTCGTGCTGCTGGTCGTGACATTGTTTGGACAAATCCTGACATTGGGTGGCGTGTTGCTCGCCGCCATTAAGATTGCCATAGTTGTTATCTTTCTATCTGTTCTTACCTTGATCGTCTTTTTTATCCTCCGCGATCGTTTCCGTCACAAACGAGAAGCCAACCTTAGCTAGTCCAAAACTCCTCAGTTCCTTGTTTGCAATCGCCTTTGGGGCTGTGATAGGGTCGCC
>DASQPM010000103.1:0-6435 GCA_035643935.1 Pyrinomonadaceae bacterium
GTTCGAATATCAGTAGATACACTGGCGCCGTGTATTGCAAAAAGATCGCGTTGGCCGCCGTGGTTTCTTTGGTGGCGAGAACGAAGAGAAGTAACAGCGCCGCGTAAAGCACCGACGCCAGCGCGGTGACCAGGTTCAAACCAAAGCCTTCGCGACGAGTGAAGATTGCTACCGTAATTGCCGCCAGCAGCGAGCGACCGAATGACAGCTCAAGCCCGGACAGTGTGACCCACTTGATGAAGAGCCCGCCGGTGCTCCACAACACCGCCGCGGCGAGTACAAAAAGAAGTGGTGATGCGTGGCGAACGCTTTTTGGGTTGTTAAGTGCTTTTGATTGACCGTCCATTGCTCAGAGCGTAATGTTAGCGGCGTTCAGGACACAAGATGCCCGACTACACCCAGGAAGGTCGGATATGAACAACTTCCCGCAACAGCCAACGCCGCCCCAAGCATCTGGAATCAAGAGGCAGTGGATCATCCTGGGATCCGTCATCGGCGTACTCGTGCTGGTGCTCGGCGGTTGCGTTGCCTGCGGTGCGTTGATTGGCCTGTCGAGCCTCACCAATTCGAACCTGGCAAATACTGATGCTGATGATCCGGACCAATCCGCGCAAGTCAGGTCGAAGCGGGGCGAGTTCCGGAGCACTAGCAGGCACTACCTGGACTGGAACTTCAAGCTGTGATGACGGCGACAACATGCAAATGGTTTTCAAATTCGCCGACTCCGGAAATCCCATCTACGAATACCAAACGAAGAGCGGCTTGCGATCTGTAGAACTTACTGAAGTTGGACAGTCGTTGAGGTTCGTTCCTCCGGGCGGCGGAGTTACCAGCATCACGATTGATGCGCTTGAGGTCGCGAGCGATCGCGTCAGCCATACCATGAGTTTCTCTACGGAACGAAGTAGCGGCGAAACACTAACCCAAAGTCGTGCCAGAATTGGCACCGACACCGCGATCACGGATGGCGAGCTGCAAGTCGAAACCACAATTCGTTCTCAATCCGTCAGCAGCCAGCCCGGCATTATGGCTCCGGGTGACGAGCAAGTCGTGGTTTGTCGCGGGAAACTAAAGCAGCAATAAAAGATGTATGGCCGCGGATAAACGCAGATTAGAGACTTATATAAGCTTATTTGGTTTCGTTGCGGGATTTTAGATACTTGCCAAACACTCCGTTCCACGGCGGGATGACGATGGAAACGGCGCCATAAGTTTTGGCCTGGCAAGCAAGTCGAATCAGCGGCTTAGGTTCGGTCGTGTCTATATAACCAAATTCCTTAATCTTCTTTCCTTCCCGCACAGCCACGTCAGAAAGCTTTTCCGCGCCGCCCAGCACGCCTACCCAACAAGTGCCGCACGATGCCGAACGGCATTCAACCGGAATGGGTCCTTCAGGACGGCGCGGATCGATCTCGCGCCAGTTACGCGTACGATCGTCTGACGCGCCCCAGGCCATGTCCTGATCGTGGCTCATTTTATATTTTGCGGCCGCGTCGTTTTCGTCGTAAGTGACAGTCCACTTCTTATCAATTGTCTTTAGAAAACCAAGTAGTCCCTGGCTGTCGTCTTTCGCGCGCGCGCTGAGAATTTGGTTCGGCGATTTCTTCGCGTGTCTCTTGTCGAGCAGCATTGCGCCTGGCGCGCTCTTCAATGCCTCAAGCCCCGCCTGCTGAATTGTCATGAAGGCAACGGCGGTGATGCCAACCAGTAGAGACACGTCAACTTTCAAGCTCGCCGCAGTCTGGCGCGCCACTTCCAGAATCTGATCCGAAAACTGCGTGTTGTTGGTGCCGTCGTAACTTTCTGCAAAAGCCTCGACCGCTTTCTTCACCTGCGGCCAATAACGATGGCCGTATAGAAACGTGTGCGAAGAATCAATTTGGTCCTTGAGCTCGTAGTGGCCTTTCATCAGCAGTTGTTTTGCTAATTCATCTTTGTCCTCGGCTTGCTGCAGAGCCGCGAACAATGAAATCGGGTAGAACGCAAACCAGATTTGCGTTGCGTTCTTGTCCACTTCGTGAATCGAGCGAAGCAAAGTGGTTAAGGTGGCCGCCCAGGCTTCTTCGCTCTGTCCGCCGAGAAACTGTTCAAATGATGTTTGCATGCTGTTTGTCGCCAATTCAGTAGTCATAGGAAACGGTGATTATACCGATGAAGTGCGGAACTGCACAGCGAGCAGCGACGAAGCGCCGTTAACTGAGTGTGGTGGTGAGTGGCGAGTTCCTACTGGGACAGCGGGCGTTCCTACTGGGACCGCGGGCGTTCATACTGGGACCGCGGGCGTCTCGCCCGCAATGAGCGCGCAGCGCGAACAACTCGAGCACTCAACCGTGTGTGCTTACGTTACTAATGCGGGCGAGACGGCCGGTCCCAGTAAAGCGGTCCCAGCAAAGATGTTGACAAGACCGGGCGGCAGCGTTAAAAGTCAGAACTAAATAGACACTTCTATAATTCCTATCTGTTCGGGAGAATTTCATAATGAGCACGAAAGAACCAACTGCCCAGAAGCGAAGTCGAACATTCGATAGCGCCTATATCTTTTCTTTTGCCATTGCTCTCGGATTAATCCTGTTCATTGCCGGTTTGATAATCAGTCTCACGCTCGGGAATGGCACGAGTATCGGCCTCATCTTTGGCATTCCCTTGCTCGTCGCCGGCCTGATCTTGCCGCTTTTCATGATGCGCGATCTCTTCAAGCAAAACGAAGTGTCTGGTCCATGTCCATATTGCGACGCTCCAATCAGAACCTCGGATGCGACGCTCAGCCTGATGTGTCCGAATTGTAAGAATGTAGTGATGGTGCGGGATATGAAATTGTGTCGGTCGGAGAATTCAGCGGCCGGATAAAGAAAAATCGCAGCGCTCTCAATTTTAGAGCCAGCTTCTAGTCCAGTAGTCGCTCAGAGTGAGCGCGAAAAGAATTGCCAGCCAAAAGAGCGCGGACGTAAAGACAACCCAGATCAGCCGCGAGCTATAGCGAACGTGCATAAAATAAAGCACGACCAGCGTCGCTTTAATTACAGCGATCGTCAAAGCAATAATCACATTCAACTGTCCGGGAAAATCGTGCAGACCCGCCCAAACAGTCAGCGTCGTTCCCGCCAACAAGGCAAGAAAAATACTTAGGTAAATCTTGAGTGAAACTATGTGCTCGCTCATTAGAGGTCTTTACCCAACGACCAAACCTAAGAACCATTTACCATTTACCATTTACCATTTTTCATTTCTGATTTCCATTCCATAACCGCGGGGAACCCTTCCAGGACTTTGCTATCCAAATGCAATGACAAATGAAAAATGTCAAATGGTAAATGGTAAATTTTTTCGCTCTGCGCTGACGTGGCAAACGCAACTAGCCCCCGTGTTCGAGGTGCCGTCCCAGCAAATACAGCAGCGGAAACAAAAAGATCCAAATGATGTCAACGAAGTGCCAGTAGAGCCCTGATATCTCGACCGGGTTGTGATACTCCGGCCCATACTTGCCGCGCGCCGCGAAAAACAGGATCACCGAAAGCAGTCCCACGCCAATGATCATGTGCACGGCGTGCATGCCGGTCATCGCGAAATAGATCCAGTAAAACATTTCCACGTTTTGCTTTGCGGCGCCCGGCAACAAGTGAACGCCGCTCGCGTCGAACGGCCGGCCCGGTATCAACCTTCCGGGAATCAAATGGTCAACATACTTGTCGTGATATTCGATCGCTTTGATTGCCAAAAACGTCAGCCCCAGCAGAATCGTTAAGGCCAAACAGACAACCTGATTGCGACGCTTGCCTGTTTGCGCACTGTAAACTGCCAGCGCCATCGTGAAGCTGCTGAAGATCAGCACTGCCGTGTTGATGGCCCCAAGTGGAAGTGAAAGATGATTGCTGGCAGAAGCAAAAGCTGCCGGATACTTCGTGCGATAAAGCGTATAGGCAAAAAACATCCCACCGAAAAACATGATCTCGGTGACCAGGAAAACCCACATGCCCAGCGTGCCCGCCTCGCGCTGCTGTTCCAGGTTCTCGAAGTGATGCTGCAACGCCGGGTGGCTTGCCTCATGTTCAATTGCAACGCTGTCTGCCAACTCTTCTCCTGTCAGCTGTCAAGTAATCGATCGTTGTTATTAGGTCTTAGACCTTTGGCCTTTGCTTTTCGTTTTCTGCCTAGTGCCTTCTGCCTTCTGCCTTCTGCCTTCTGTTTACTCAGTGCTCACCACTTCGTCCCTAAACTTGCCTACCACCTGCATCTCTTCTGGCGGCGCAAATTCATATGCTTCCCAGGTCACCACCGGCGTCACCAGGAAATTCTCGGTTGGCGGCGGCGAAGCGGTGCGCCATTCAAGCCCCGGCAAGTGCCAGGGGTTTGCTTCCGCGTGTTTGCCATAACGCATGGACCAGACGAGATAAATCGCCGGCACCAAGAGACCAAAGCCTAGTATTGACGCGCCCGCCGATGACAACACATTGAAGACCTGAAATTCGGGCGGGTAGGCGTGATAACGCCGCGGCATACCCAGGTAGCCGGCAACAAATTGCGGCAAGAATGTCAGATTGAACCCGACGAAGATCACCAGCGCCGAGAACCGGCCCCAACCTTCCGGATACATGCGGCCGCTGATTTTGGGCCACCAGTAATGCAGCCCGCCGAGGTAAGCCAGCAATGTGCCGCCAACCATGATGTAGTGAAAGTGAGCGACAACGAAGTAGGTGTCGGTCACATGAACGTCAACCGCGATGCTCGCCAGGAAGAGGCCAGTCATGCCGCCTATCGTGAAGAGTCCGATGAAACCGAGCGCATAAAGCATAGGCGTGTCGTAGGAGATCGAACCCTTGTAGAGCGTGGCCGTCCAGTTAAATACCTTTATTGCCGAAGGAATCGCGACTGCGAAACTGAGAAATGAAAAGATCATTCCCGCATAAACCGACTGGCTGGAGACAAACATATGATGTCCCCAGACCAAAAAACCAAAAACCGCTATGGCCATGCTGGAGAAGGCAACAAACTTGTAGCCAAAAATATTCTTGCGCGAAAAATTAGCGATCAATTCGCTAACGACGCCCATGCCGGGCAATACCATGATGTAAACCGCAGGGTGCGAATAAAACCAGAACAGGTGCTGGAAGAGAACTGGATCTCCGCCTAACGCTGGGTCAAAAATGCCTACATGGGCCAATCGTTCAAAAGCAACTAAGAGAATTGTTATTGCCAGCACCGGTGTTCCCAACACAAAAATCAGACTTGTCGCATATTGCGCCCAGATGAAAAGCGGCAAGCGGAACCAGGTCATGCCGGGCGCCCGCATGGTGTGGATCGTGACGATGAAATTCAGCCCGGTCAGAATCGATGAGAACCCATTGATAAAAATCCCCAGTCCAGCGGCGATAACATACGAGTTCGAAAAAGTTGTGCTGTAAGGAGCGTAAAAAGTCCAACCCGTATCGATGCCGCCTGCAAGCAAAGCATAAATCGTAATGATCCCCGCGAGCATATATATGTACCAGCTCAGCAGGTTGATACGCGGAAACGCCAGGTCCTTGGCGCCGATCATCATCGGCACCAGGAAATTGCCCAGCGTTGCCGGTATCGACGGAATCAAAAAGAAAAAGATCATGATGATTCCGTGCTGCGTAAACACCTTGTTGTAAGTCGCGGACGAGAGGAAGTCACCCTGCGGCGTCAACAGCTCAAGGCGGATGAACATAGCGTACAGGCCGCCCAGGAAAAAGAAGAACGAGATCGAGCCGAGATACAACAGCGCGATTCGTTTATGGTCCCTGGTAAGCAGCCACGACTTCAGACCATACTCGGCATTGATGTAGTTAACCTTCGCCGCGGTTGGTAATTGAAATGTTTCGATCGCTTTCATAATTGGACAATCGCAAGCTACTGACGGTTTGGCGCCGCACTGGGAGCGGGCGATGGTATCAGCTTCGGATTCGGCGCAGTTGCCGCCGGCGCACCCGTAACTTGTAACGACTTAATGAACGACATTAATTGAATCAACTGCTCGGGCGTCACTTGTCCTTGAAACGTCGGCATGATTGGTCCAAAGCCGGCGACAATCTTCGCTTGCGGATTTTCGATTGACTCGCGCACATACGCTTCATCCGCTATCAGCGATTGGCCGTTTGTCAGATCAACTTTCCGGCCGAACAGTCCCACCAGCGCCGGCCCGCGTCCGCCTTCGCCATTCGCACCGTGACAGGTAATACAGCCCAGCGATTGATAGAGTTGTTGTCCGGCTACCGCCGGCGATTGCTGTCCCACATTCCCGCTCAGCCAGTTGTCAAACTCAGCCGGCTGCATCACGATCACCGAACCAATCATGCCGGAGTGGTTCATGCCGCAATATTCCGCGCAGAAAAGATGATAGGTTCCCGCCTTGGTCGCCTCGAACCACTGTGTCGTGTACTTGCCAGGCAAGACGTCCTCCTTAATGCGGAAAGCGGG
>DASQPM010000104.1:0-2920 GCA_035643935.1 Pyrinomonadaceae bacterium
TTTGTTCTTCATGCCTTCCTCCTGCGAGAAAGGCTGATGATCAATCAAATCACTCCACAGATCGCCGGCCTACCTGTTTTCAAAGAACTGTCCACGATGTCGTGGCACTTTTGGTTGTCCACGATGTCATGGCACTTATCATCCGGTCGCTACCGCTCTCGGTTCTGCAATGGTTGAATTCAGACAGGAATTCGCGAATGAGAAATGGAAAATCGTTGGCTTTGATAGGTCGGAAGCCACTCGCTATGAAGCTTTCGAGGCATCGCGGATCATGAGGTCAAACGTGCCCGGCGCGACTTTGCGAAATCGTGTGTTTCGATTGAGTGAAACGGCGATGCTGATTGTGGGGTTCTGGCCGGTGAAGCGGAAACCACCTTCAAGCAGGCGGTTGTAAACTTCATTTACGTGAAGAGCGCCACCCTCTTCGCGCAGCAACAGAGTAACGGCTTGCGGTATGGTGCGGTCCGTAAAGCGATCGCTGAGTGCTTCCGTGTTGGGGCGTAGTGAAGGAATCGGTTGGCGAGTGACCTCGTGCGCGAGCGGCATGCGCGAGTGCGTGGGAGACTGCCGCATCGCCACTTCCAATTCTGCGTCAGAAGGCAACCCGGCCGAGATATTACTCGAGGCGAGCACCGACGATAATAGGCGATAGATGGCCGCTTCGGTTTGACTGGCGAGCAGGTCCATTTCAGCCAATTCCGCACGCACCGAATCCGCTTCAGCTTCCAGTTCGCGCAGCCGCGCCCCAAGGTGCATTCGCGCAGCCCGTGATTGGCGCAGGCTTTGTTCCAGCCGGGAAAGCAGATTTTCGTTGGGCCGATCAATCATCGCGCAAATCTTAAAGGGATTCAGCAGTTTTCACAATACTCTTTTTGACTGCGGCGGCTTGACGCCGCTTTTTGACCTTCAGTGCCAATCACACTGGAAAGCGGCGTCAAGCCGCTGCAGTCCAAAAAGCACGCCTAGCGATCGCGGTCGAGGACATAAGTCGGAATTGCGTCAAGTGCCTGGGAATACTCAGACGTTGGCAGATTTCCGATAGCGAGCCGTGCCGCCTCGGCATATTCGTCCGCGCGAACCCTCGCGCGCTCGAGTGACCCATCGCGCTCGAGTGCTCCCAATAACCGCTGTCGCGCTACGTGCTCATAGTTTCCCTGAGTCATAATTGTATCGACGAGATCGCGGGCCGCAGGATCATGGGCTATCAAGTAGATCAAAGGCAGCGTTACCTTGCCGCCCAGAAGATCGACGCCAACTCCCTTCCCCAGCGTGTCGTCGCTGGAAGTGAAGTCCAACAAATCGTCTGTTAGCTGGAACGCCATGCCAAGATTGAAACCGTAGTCCGCGAGCGCTTTCTGTTCCAGTTCGCTTGCGTTACCGAGTATGCCACCCACTTCGCAACATGCGCTGAAGAGATAAGCTGTCTTTCGTTGAATAATGTCGAGGTACTGCTGCTCGGAAACATCCGTGCGCTTCAGTGTTGTTAACTGGAGCAACTCGCCTTCAGTCATCTTGCGCGTGACGCGCGTGAGGATGTCCAGAATTTGCAGCGATCGTTCGGCGAGGCTGGTTTCAAAAGCCGACATGTAAAGCCAATCGCCCATCAGCACCGCGGTTTCATTTCCGTAAAGCGCGTTAACCGTGGGACGATTTCGGCGCGTGTCGGCTTCGTCGATGATGTCGTCATGGACCAGCGTCGCCGTATGCAGAAACTCCATCACCGTTGCCATGCGAATGGAGTTGTAACGTGAACCGTCCCCACCGACAGCGTAATTGGAAAGAATCGTCAGTGCCGGCCTTACGCGTTTGCCGCCAGACTCGCGCAGGTAGTCGGCCAAATATGCGATCACCTGCACGTTCGAGCGCGCTTGTCGTTCAAACTCGGCCTCGACCTGCGCCAGGTCGGCTTCGATAAGACTGAAGATGCGCTTCGCGGAGAGCTTTGCCTCTTCAAGCACCGCGCTTTGTTCCATTGCGTGCATTCGTGTGACTCTTATCAGTAGGACAGACTTTCCGGTCTGTCCCGTTTAGGAGTACAAAGTTATCCGTACCTTCGATCAGTTAGTCCGGTAATTCGAGAACTGCATGTCTATGCCAAAATCTTTCGCCTTTAGTTTGGCAATAATGTCCTGAAGCGTGTCGCGATCCTTGCCTGCGACACGCACTACATCGCCCTGAATCGATGCCTGCACCTTCGCCTTCGAATCCTTGATGAACTTTACAACTTCCTTGGCCTTCTCCTGTGGGATGCCTTGCTGAATCTGCGCGCGTTGCCTGACTGTGCCGCCAGCCGCCGGATCGACAGTGCCGTAACTTAAAGCCTTGAGCGGCACACCACGCCGAATGAGCTTTTGCTGCAGGATATCGTTCATATTTCGCAGCTTGGTTTCATCTTCCGCGCTTAGTATCAGCTCCTCTTTCTCGAGGGCAACGGTCGCAGTGCTGCCTTTGAAGTCAAACCGTTGCCGAACTTCCTTGATGGTTTGTTGAATGGCGTTCGTTACCTCAGCGCGATCCACCTGGGAGACTATATCGAAGGAATTTTGCTGAGCCATTGCGACTTTAGCTGCCTATGAACGTGATCGAATTGAAGATTATTTGGCCTTTTGAGAATAACATCAAAAGCCGAGCATGTGAAAGTTGTCGCTAGAGCAAGTGGTGGGTCAGTTTGGGTTGTGATATAGACTTTCGTATTGGAACTGCAGTCAGCGGGTAACGCGAAGCGATCTTATTAGCACCGTGGCTTCAGCCAGTTGGTCAAGTTTACAAAATGATTCCTTGAACCGTTTCCAACGGTTTCTCCTGATTCCTGCCAACAAAACCGTTAGAAACGGTTCAGTTTCAGTTCCCGTTTCCTACCACCGGGCTGAAGCCACGGTGCTAATAAGATCGCTTCGCGTGCCCTGGTCTCGCCTCATTA
>DASQPM010000105.1:0-2435 GCA_035643935.1 Pyrinomonadaceae bacterium
GGCTATGGAATTACCAATGCGTTCTGGGACGTCGTGTTTGGAACGCGTTACCCACCACATATTCGCCAGCGACTCTTTGGCCCATCGCGATTCTCGCGATCCAACCAGCAACTTCAGCAACCAGCAGCCTACAACGTCGATGGCCGGGGCTTGCAGTGACGGCTGGCGTGGAGTATGCCGTCGTTACTGGAGCTTCCAAAGGTCTCGGAAAATACTTTGCCCGCGCGCTGGCAGCCCGCAAGCAAAACTTGATTCTGGTGGCGAGGTCGAAGAATAAGCTTGACGCTTTGGCAGACGAACTGCGTAGCACGCACGGAGTTCTTGCGGAAACTCAGGAACTAGATCTGTCGTCGCCGGGAGCCGGATTACAACTCGCGCAAAAACTTCGCGAAAATAATTTCCAAGTAGAACTGCTCGTAAACAACGCCGGCTTTGGCCAGCGCGGCGAGTTTGTGCAGCTCCCGCTCGACCACCAGCTACAAATGATCCGCCTGCAAAACATCGCGGTAGTGGAACTGACTTATCAACTATTGCCGGCAATGATTGAAAAGGGCCACGGCGGCATTATTAATGTTTCTTCGATGGCCGGCTTTCAGCCCGTTCCTTACGCCGCTATGTATTCCGCCACCAAGTCGTTTCTCACTACGTTCTCGATGGCGCTGCGTGAAGAACTACGGCCATCGGGCGTGAAGGTGGTCACAGTTTGTCCCGGCCGGCTGCGCGCCGACACGGAAGACGCAGAAGCTCATGAGAAAAGGCAGAAAGTTCCTGGCGGCGAGCAACTTCACGAAGATGTAGTAAATGAGACTTTGAAGAAGCTCGACAGCGGCGGCGGACTCGTCATTCCCGGCCGCATCAATAGACTGACTGTTCGCGGGCAGCGCCTCATGTCATTAAATGCCGTCCCCAAGATTGTTGCCAGAATATCCAAGTCTTAAGCCTGTAACCTCATCCCGGCTCATATCCCAATCAGTCACCGATGTGGCATGAAGTCAATACCACCTCGCGGTAGCGGGTGGGTTGCTCATGAAGTTTCACAAGGGCATTTCGCATCAGTTGAATTTCAAGGTATCATTTGAGGTTTTCACGGTGCCGATATTCCCTACCGTAGGGTTGCGGCCGGTTTTGAACTATGTCGGAACAAGCCATCACAGTTCGCGGCGCCCGCGTCAACAATCTCAAGAACATCTCGTTTTCTATCCCTATTAACCAGTTGACCGTGGTCACCGGAGTCAGCGGGTCGGGAAAATCGTCGCTCGCATTCGACACGATTTACGCCGAAGGCCAGCGCCGTTACGTTGAATCTTTGTCGGCCTATGCCCGTCAATTCCTCGAGCGCATGGACAAGCCTGACGTGGACGAGGTGCGCGGCATTGCCCCTGCAATTGCTATCCGGCAGAAGAATTCCACACGCAACCCTCGCTCGACTGTCGGCACTCAGACTGAAGTGTTCGATTACCTTCGCCTGCTCTATGCGCGCATCGGCATCACCTACTGTCGCGTTTGCGGCCGCCAGGTTTATAAAGATTCGCCAGAGTCAGTGGCAGATGAAGTGCTGGCGACGTTGCCGGAAGGCACACGTTTCTACGTTTTGTTTCCGGCGCATGCTGGAATTGCCGAAACACAAGCAAACGGAGATGTGGAGGCGGGGACACGGAGACACGGAGACACGGAGAAGGGGCGAAAGAAGTCTCCCCCTCTCCGTGTCTCCCCATCTCCGCGTCAGGCGCCTACGCCGCGTCAGGTAATCGCAGCGCACCTGATGAGCCTGATGCAGCGGGGTTTCACGCGGCTCTTCCACAACGGCGAAACGATTGAACTGCGTTCGCCAGACGATTACCTGCTCGATAGCTTCGAAAATGTTTTTGTAATGGTCGACCGGTTGGTTGCAGCGTCGGACATTCGCCAGCGACTGGTTGACTCGCTGGAGATATGTTTTCAAGAAGGACACGGCACAGCGAACATCGAAACGGTTGCAGGCCAACCCAAACGTCTGAAGTTTTCCGATAGGTTCGAATGTAAGTATGACGGCACAGTCTACGCAGAACCTGAACCCCGACTCTTTAGTTTCAACAATCCGTACGGCGCGTGTCCGACTTGCCAGGGCTTCGGTAACACCATCGGACTTGATCTCGATTTGGTAATTCCCAACCCCGCATTAAGTCTAAAGGAAGGTGCGATCGAGCCATGGACCAAGCCGCAGCACGAGTGGGCCCTGGACGAGCTGAAGCAGTTTTGCAAGTCGGAAAAGATCTCGATGACCGTTCCCTTCGCACAACTTTCGCGCGCGGAGCAGCGCGCGATCATTGAGGGTAAGCGCGGTTGGGGCGGCGTGCGCGGCTTTTTTGATTGGCTGGAAACCAAGAAATACAAGCTGCACGTGCGCGTTTTTCTTTCCAAATACCGCGGCTACACGTTATGTCCTGACTGCGGCG
>DASQPM010000106.1:0-3042 GCA_035643935.1 Pyrinomonadaceae bacterium
CGTGGCACATGCTCAAGCGGCGTCTGACGAACATCCGGGCGATCCGCAGGCAAGAGTGATCGATGGCGTTGTAAACAGCACCGTTTTCGGTCTGGGACAGTCCATCAGAATTACTGGTTCAGTTAAGGAAGGGGCGATAGCTTTCGGCGGCGACGTGATTGTCGAAGGCTCAGTCGACGGGGACGTGGCGGCCATCGGCGGTTCTGTGATCCAGCGCGAGGGCTCGCGAATTGGCGGCGATGTGATAGTGCTCGGAGGTATTTATCACCATGGCAAGGCTGCGCCGGGACGCGATCCGAAAAGCGCGACTTACATGTACGCCGGTTATGAAGATGAGTTACGGCGCCTCATGCGCGATCCGTTTAGCCTCTTGCGTCCCCAGTTGACCGCCTCCTTTTTCGGAACTCGGTTGCTCGCGGTTCTGGTATGGTTCATCATTTCGCTGGCCCTGACCGCGGTCATGCCGAACACAGTCAGCAGAGCCGTGGCGCGTTTGCAGTTGAGCAGTTTGCGCGTGGCGATCATCGCCCTGATTGGAACGATCGTCATTGGCCTGGGTGTGCCGCTGCTTTTGCTCGTACTGCCGTCGATCATCGGCGCGCCGATCTTAATCATGGCGCTGCTTCTGGTTCTGGTTTCCAGCTTGTTTGGCCGGGTCGTGATTTTTGCGGCAACCGGGAATTGGTTGCGCCGCCGATTTTTTTCGCGGGTTCAATTAGATTCGGTGGCGCTTCTGCTGGGCGTGGTGTTCTGGGTGACGCTGGAGTCTCTGCCGTACGTTTGGCCGTTCGTTATCGCCGGCCTCCTCGTGGTCAGTTTGGGCCTGGCTTTAACCGCTCGCTATCGCATAACTTGGAAGAAGCCGCGGCCTAACGAGTCTTAATGGCTGCGGAGTAAACTGCATTGCTTTTCTTTTGCAAGATTGGTAGAGGTTGGTGCCTTCATTCGCAGAGTGGACAGATGATGCGTTGGTCGCTGCGGCGGGTGCGGGCGACGAAGCGGCGTTTGAACAATTGTTCGAACGTCACCGGCGTCAGGTAGCTCGCATCGCCGGCCGCTTTTTCCCGCAACGCGAACAAATTGAAGAGATCCTCCAGGACAGCTTTACCAAAGCCTACTTCGCGCTGAAGACTTATCACGGAACTCACGAGGCGTCCTTCCGGGCCTGGCTGACCCAGATCGCGGTCAACACCTGCTACGATCAACTCCGGCGCGCGCGGCGCCGGCCGGAACATACTGTCGAGGATTTTAATGACGAGGAAGCCCATGAATTTGCCGGGCAGCTGCGCGGGGTGGCGAGCGACGTCGAAAGCGCGCTTGTCTCGCGGGATTTGGCGGTTAAGCTTCTGGCGCGGCTGAGTGCCGAGGATAGATTGGTGCTGACCCTGCTGGATGTCGAAGGATTCTCGGTCGCTGAGATCGCGGAAATGACCAACTGGTCGGTGTCGAAAGTTAAAGTGCGCGCGCACCGAGCCCGCGCTCATTTACGCCGAGTGATGAAACGGTTCTTATAGCCGTCTTCGCCGCCGGCGTTCCAGTGACTCCGGGACAGAATTCCTGTAACTTTTAAGGGTCCGGCGCCGTCTTTCTTGAAGAGCGCAGAAATAGCAGGCGCTGGTGGATCTCGAAATGTTCAAAGCAAATCGACAAAATGAAGACCAAATCGAACGCGCAGGTCGTTTAGTGTTGCTCGCTGCGGCCCGAAATGACGATCAGGCTGAGGCCGCGGCCTCTTCACCTTTTTTGTTTGCGCGAGTGCGCGCCCGGATAGCCGAAGAGGAGCGCCGACGACAGGAAGCGGGTGGTTGGGTGTCGCTGCTTTTGGTGGCCCGCCGCGCCATTCCGGTAATGGTTTTGGTTGCCGTGCTGGCTGCAATATTGACCGTATGGTCGATGCGTCCCAGTGCTCCGGCTTTGGGATACGGCCTGGAGGATGAAGCGCTGACTGATACGCGAGATCCGGGAGTCGAGCAGACGATTCTTACCAGGAACGCTCTTTCGCGTGATGAAGTCTTTACCATTGTGGTTGATCGTAACGGGCGTTAGTCCGAAACGCCGAGAGAAGAATGATGACCTTAGCAGGCCGCACGAACTTAAAAATCTGGCTGGTGCTACTGGCGGTTTTTGTGCTGGGTAGCGTGACCGGCGCGGCGCTGACCGGACTATATCGATCTCGCGCGGCCGGTGGCGGCGCTGAGGCGCGTGAGCGCGCCATGCACGAGCGTTTCGAAAAGATGCGCACTGAATTGAATCTCACCGATCAGCAGACCGCTGCAGTACGCGCCATCCTTGATGAAACGCGCAACGAGTTTAGAGCCCTGCGCACAGAATTAAGACCACGGTTTGAAGAGCCGCGCATGAAGGCGCGGACGCGAATTCGCGCCTTGCTGACTCCAGAGCAACAACAGAAGTTTGACGCGCTGGTGGCTCAGCAGGATGCGCAACGTGACGAAGAGCAAAAATCACGTCGGTGACTCCCGCTTTTCGGCATCCAATCTATTGCTCCCTAATACACAAACTTGGAGATTAAGTCCTAAACTTTTGCAACTATCAGGCTTAGTGAGGCGTAGATAATGGATAACTTCATGGTGACCAAGAGAAACCTTGTGAATAGACAATCGATATTGGTGTTGGCGGCTATCTTCGTACTGAGTTTGGGTTTTAGTGTCCTCGGACAAACCCCGGGCGTGGTTAGCGTGATCGGCGAGGTCAAAGCCATCGATAGCACGTCAAAGCAGATGGTTGTCAGAGCGGACAACGGCGTTCTTTTTACCGTCACTCTCAGTGATAAGACTCAATATCTTCGGGTCGCACCCGGGGAAACCTCTCTCGCGAAAGCTACGAAGATTGGTTTGGCTGATGTCGGCAGCGGCGATCGAGTATTAGCCCGCGGCCGAGGCGCAGCGGATCAGAAGACTGTGCCGGCACTGCAAGTGGTGGTAATGAGCAAAGCCGACCTGGCGAAAAAGCAGGAGCAGGAACGGGCCGAATGGCGCCGCCGCGGAGTCAGTGGCATCGTGGCTTCACTCAACGCTTCGACAC
>DASQPM010000107.1:0-2488 GCA_035643935.1 Pyrinomonadaceae bacterium
ACTTGCGGCGAGACCCGAACAGCGGCCAGGATACCGACTACACCGGCTATGATTTCTGGTTGCAGAAACTAAACAACCATGGCGGCGACTTTCACGCCGCACAGATGGTCAGGTCATTCCTGGTCTCCGGCGAATATCTAAATCGCCTTTAGCTTTAGTAGGACAGGCATTCCTGCCTGTCCCTCGTCCTTTAGGCAAGAGATGACAGACAGGAATGTCTGTCCAACAAAAAGGCTGGATTCATTTTTGAATCCAGCCTTTTTCTTTTTAGTTGCGCTGCGCTTGACGGTTAGAGATGAGCCATTAGAACGCTTTGCGGGGCTCACGTCTCATCCCGGACCAAATCGCTGCCGGTATTCAGCCGAGACGATGAACGCTTTCACCATCTCCGCATTGACGAAGTTGCCGTTGAATTGAAGCAGCTTAGTCAACCAGAAATCATAGCCCGTGTAGTCGGTGTCTTGTCCAGAATTCGGGTCGCGCCGTAAGTAACCAAAGTATTGCATCAGCACGAATGCTCTATTCTTCTCGGCATTATCAAGGAGGTTGTTTTCGGCTATACGTCTTAACGCTCGCCCACGAGCTGCGGTGTTTGCGGTATTTGTTGCAGTGCCCCCGAACTCGTTGATCGCTGCAGTTCTATCTGACGCTGAAGGGATAACGCCGGCATGTGCAAACAGAGCATCAACAAACTGTGACGGCGTCAGGCTGGTCGCGTAAGCGGAACTGAAGCGCGTGCGGTTCACAAAGTCCGCGGCGAATGCCACCTTATTGTTCTCGAGCAACTGATCGGCGCCCGGTTGACCTATCACTACTCCGCGGCCAATCTGCTGACTGTCAACCAGAAATTCGTTGAACCTGACTATTGGTACTGACAACTGATGCACGCCATTAAACGTCGAGGTACCGGTGGCATCGCCGTATGCCACTTTGTACATTCGTTCTACAAGATAACCGGTCTGCTGGAATTCGATTGAGAGGAAGAAGGCCGCGGAAACATTGATGCGTCTGATTTCAATGCAAGCCTGGTCAGTGCAATCGCTAATCTGATGGCTCCAAAAGTCCAAACCACTCTGATCGGGTTCGCGATTGAGAAAATCAATATAGTGCTGGCGTACAAAGAATCGCGCGTCCGAGTTATCCAGCGGATTGCTTGTTGGCGGCACCGTGTCGTTGTCTGCAATCGCCACGGACGCAATGTTGGTTGATCCGAGCGTCGTGGCAATAGGATTGCTTAGCGAGACACTAAAGACTTCAGTTCCTTCCTCGTAGGCATCGTCAATGATCAGCACCGTAATCGACTTGCTCATTTCACCAGGCGCAAACGTCAGTCTACCGGAAGCGAACAAGTAGTCGCCCTTCTGCGTTGCCGAGCCGTCGACAGTCACATAATCAACAGATGCCTGAGTGGAAGTGTCGCCCGTGCGTGTCACCGTGACGGTCGCATTACCAGTCGATTCGCTTGTATTAAACTGCGACTGAAAAAACTGAACCGTGCTGTTTATTGAAAGCGCGCGCGGACTGAAAGTAACTGTCTGTGCGTTCGTCAGACTGATCGGCGTCTGTTCAGAAGTGTGCGAAGGAATAACGTAAGCGTCCGGCTCGCCGCCGCCGATTCCCACCACCGGGAAAAGATTGGTGTTTGTGGGCGTGCTTTGCCCGGAACCATAGCGTGTCAAAATCGTGCCGTCGCTGCGTAACTCAATCTCAAAATTGACCGGCGGCTGGTTAGCGGGGTCCGAGCCATCACCGAAAATCTCACCTTGCCAGCGAAAGATGATATGCGTGGAGTCGGCCACCACGTAAACATCGTCCCCGGCACGCCCGTCAGTTCTCAAATCATCCCAGAGACCCGAAATCATTTTGAACTGGCCAAGACCAAGTGACGAGCTGGGCACATCGTCGGCCTCGCCATTGGCGCGCGTCGGCGGCGGCGAGAAGAACAGGTTGCCGTTTGTCGAAATGTTTACTGCCGAGAAATTTTGGCCAAAGAATGGAAACGAAAAAGGTAGTGCATAACTGAGCTTTAAGCCGTCATCAGCTCTTAATCCGAGGGCGGTTCCGCCGGTTGAAAGTGAAGTCGGACTGCCTACTTGCGTGATGTACGGATCGCCCTCTACCTGGCTAATTGTAGCCGGGAAAGTAGCCGGCGTTCCTTCGTTTCCCACGTTGTCAAACTCGCGCAAAGTTAGCGTTCCAGTTGTATGGCGGTAAGGAATCTTCACGTCGAGGGCTTGGGTGGTGCCCGATGCCGCAGGGACTAAATTGCCCAGGGGGACGACTGTGCCGGTGGCCCCGTCAGTAAAAGAGATTTGGTAAAGGGAAGCCTGCCCGGCGGCCCCATCATCACCCGAAGCGGTCCAGCCAAGATTCATCGAGCGGCCAGTCTGAGTATTAATGTGAAAGTTGGTTGCAGTTCCCGGCGGCGTGACATCGTTCTCGGCCAGTGCCAAAAAACTATTGCCCACGTTGAGCCGGCGGCCTGTAA
>DASQPM010000108.1:0-4628 GCA_035643935.1 Pyrinomonadaceae bacterium
ATTCGTGGCATCCAACGACACGGTCGCATCGCGCCTGCGTCTGCGCCACCAACGATACCGGTTGCGCGCCTGATTTATAGCAATCCGATAGATCCAGGTGCGAATATCCGCTTCACCGCGAAAACGATCGATGTTCTGGAAAGCCCGCAGGAAAGTTTCTTGCGTCAGGTCGCGGGCCTCCTCGCCGTTCTCAGTCAGGCGAAACAGCAGACCGTAAATTTCGCCGGAGCGTTCGGCTACCAGATCTTCGAACGCCGCCGCTTCTCTCCGCTTTAGTCTTTCAATGAACTCGTGGTCGGCTGACGAACGCAAACCGACAGGGGCTGCGATCGCAACCTGCTCCAGTTCCATTTGCCCGCCAAGGGCTATTGGCTCTCCGTAGCTCACGCGTTACCCCTGGGGCCCGAATCGGAGGAGCTGGTTCCTGCCCATTTACGAACAGTCGAGCGGTTAGACACCGTTCGCTCACCATTTGTTCCCGTTCCGGATCTCATTGCCCTTAATTGGATGCTGGTTTTGCTTTTCGTGCTTCGAATACTACACAAGCAGCCTGCTTGACAAGTTTTCTGACCACCCACTAGAGTTACTGTTTCTCGAATCATACACCCCAAAGAACGCAGTTCACTATGCGAACTTGCGAGAGAGTAATAAGTGGCAAAGTACAAAAAGAAGCGCGCGCGCGAATTGCAGCACGACAAATTCCGCGACACGGCCGGCAAGATTTTTGACCGTGTAACTGACCGCCTCGAGGGCAAGGGCAAGGCTATTGTTTACGGAATAATTGGCGTAGCAGTATTAGGGGCGCTAATTGGCTTCTGGTTCAACTGGCGTCATCGGAAAACTGATGAAGCGCAGCGCGCCCTGGGCCGGGCCATCGCCATTTCCAATACCCCGGTTTCCCCGGCAAGTGATAACCCTGCTTTGAATCCGACCGGGCCCAGTTTTAGCAGCGAGCAAGAGCGGGCGCAGAAGGCAATTGAAGAGTTTCAAAAAGTCGCCGTCAAGTATGGCGACCCTTACCGGTCTGAAGCGCAGTATTTCATTGGCGCAAATTTACTCTACAGTGACCGCGAAAAGGGATTAAGTGAACTGACGGAGATGACCAAGAGCGGCGTGCCTGAGGTCTCAGTCCTGGCCACGTTTGCTTTGGCCCAGGCAAAAGAAGCGGACGCAAGGTATGACGAAGCGGCGCAGCTATACGGCCAACTCGCACAAAAGAACAGCACGGTAATCACTCCTGAGACTGCCAATTTGCGTTTGGCTTCCGTTTACGAGAAGCAGGGAAAGAAAAAAGAAGCAGCGGATTTGTTGTTCAATATCGTCGAAACTTCCCGCACTGAAAAGGACAGCGACAGCTTGCCGCTGCCACCATCTGGCGCGGCCCGTGAGGCAAGTGACAAACTGCAAAAGCTCGATCCGGATCGTTACGCCAAACTAACTCCCGAGGCGCCTGCAGCTGACCTTCCGTTCTAGTGGCCCCTGTCGTCATGCTCGATCTTTCCAATCGTGAAAGCTAATGCCGGCGGCGAATGGACAACCTGACTCATTCCCTGGTTGGACTCGCTGCCGCTAAAGCCGGCCTCGAGAAACTTTCACCGGGCGCTACCGCGCTTTGTGTGCTCGCTGCGAATTCACCCGACGCTGACATTGTGACCCTCATCGGTGGACGCTGGGTTTATCTTCAGAATCATCGCGGCATTACTCATTCAATCGTTGGCACTATTGTCCTGGCGTTGGCGCTGCCGCTCGTCTTCCATGGTGTTGCCTGGCTGATCGCTCGGCTGCGAAAGCGCAAGCCTGAAACTCGTCTGCGCGGGCTGATGATCGCTTCCATCATTGTTACTGCTAGTCACCCGTTGTTGGATTGGACCAACAACTATGGTGTGCGGTTGCTGCTGCCGTGGAACTCACGTTGGTTCTATGGCGATTTGGTTTTCATCATGGATCCGGTTTTTTGGTTGGTCCTGGGTGGCGCCGCATTTCTGGTAACTTCAGGAGCGCGAAACCAGATTGTGACGTGGTGTGCCATCGCCCTGGTTCCCAGCCTGCTGGTTTTTTTCGGCCCCGCAGGTCGCGGTGGATTGGCGAATGCGATGCCCCTGCGTGTTCTCTGGATATTTGCTCTCGTTGTGCTTGTAGTTTTGTACAAGCGCCAGGCAGGTCTGCGATGGGGAACAAGAATACCGCGCGTTGCGCTGGTCATAATAGTTTTTTACGTCGGCAGTTTATTTGCGGTACATGCGCTGGCTTTGCGGCGCTTATCCAGAGTGGCGTCAGAGATTACAAAGGCGACGAACGAGCATCCGGTTGCGCTAGCGGCGATGCCCACGCTTGCCAATCCACTTCGCTGGCTGTGCATCGTGGAAACAGAATCTTCAGCGTATCGTTTTGAATTGGCATTAGGCGCCGCTGATGCTAAACCCGCGAATGTAGTTCGTTATCAGCGGCCCGACGAGTTTTCATCACCGGCAGTTGCGCAAGCCTCAGCGGATTATCGCGCGCAAGTCTTTTTGGGGTTCGCCCGGGTCCCGGTGGCGCAGTTAGAAGATCCAAATTGTACAACCAAGACGCTCGTTCAGTTTGCTGACTTGCGCTACACTGAACCCGGCAGTCGAGGAACCTTCTCGTTGGAAGTGCCGGTGGATTGCGTCACCGAAAGTGCTAAATGAACGAAGCCGATCAAACTGAGAGCTTAAACGCTCTCGCTGAAGTTGTGGGTCAACGAGAACGACCGCGCCTGGCGAGCGTGCGCGTATCGCCCGGTTCTTATCTTGCGGCTGCTAGTGTGTTGACCTTTGTATCTGCGCTGTTGCTGCGGTCAGGGCGAGACATATTTGCGCTGGCGGCAATTCTCGTGGCCTGGCTTGTGATTCCTTTGCTCGCGTGGCGTGATCGCATCGAGTTTGACGGAAGCACGTTGTCGCGGCGAGGATTCGCTCCAGCTTTGCTGCGCGTGTTGGGTGTGGGGCCAAAGAGCTTGCGCATCGAGCAATTTGAAAAAGTTGAGACACAAGCGGTGCGAACTCTCAAAAAGGGAGGCAAGGTCCGTTATCGTTATCGCACGCAGATTGTGGGCAGACAGGTTCAGTTTACCTTTGCCTCCGGCGGACAAAGCTATCGGAACATGGTGCGCCAGTTATTTCCGTTGATTAACCACGACAAGATGGACTTGAGAACCACGGAACTACGCGATTACCTGTCTGACCCGAAAGCGTTGGACGCAGAGGTGAATGAGTTGAAACTCGCTTCCGCCGATGTGCTCGAAAGCGCCACCCAGAACTTCAAACTTGGAGGCAAAAAGCGATCGTCAACCGACGGAGTCACGAAAGCGGATTCTTCGCTCGCTTTGGAACCTGAGCGCGCGCTCATGTTGGGCCAACTTGGCAATAAACTAAGAATTGCCGGGCGGCTTGCAGAAGCGCGCGAGGCTTTTCGGCGAGCCCTGACCGCCCTACCGCGCGATGGCCGGTTGCTCTTTGAGTTTTCTCGTTTGCTGCGTTCTCAGGCAAGCAGTGCCAGGGACGCGAAATTATTGCTGCGATCACGCGCTGCATTGCGGCTGGCGGCGCAGCGTGCCGACGCCCAACCTGGCTTAATGACTGCGATTGGAGAGATCTTTCTTGAATGGGGAGAACTGAACGCGGCGCGCCGGAATTTGCAAAAAGCTGCAGACCTGGAACCGCGAAACTTTAAGGCGCGCGTGGGCCTTGCGAACCTTGCCTTGCGAGATGGAAAACTCGCGCACGTGATCAACCAGTATCGTGACGCGAGCATGGCTGCGTCGGACAAAGCCTTGATTGACTATGCCCGGCGCGAAGCGGATTACTATGCACAACTCAACGACGACGATGATTATCTCAATTCAGAGTTGCGTCGCATCAACTGGTTGCAGCATTCACTCCGTTTAAGACGGCTTGCGGCCCGCGTCACGAATGCCAGCATTCTTGTGGCCCTGGTTGCTGCATATGTTGACTCGTCCTTTGCCGCTGTTTGTTGGTCGCTGGCTAGTTCATCGCTCTTCGCCTGGATACTGAGTCTGTTTGGTATCAAACTTTTGGGGCGGCGCAGCACGCCACGCCTGGTGGATTAGTCGGCACGCAAATAATTTACGCCTGCAAAAGTAAAAGGTAGAGCCGGGGCTCTACCTTTTTTAGTAATCAAGCGAACCGTTCAACGAACTGAAAGAAGGGCTGATCGCGTGTCTTCGACGCGTAGCGTCAGTACGAATTTAGCCCGGCGTTTTAACGCCGGGATCAGGGTCATAGCGATTGTCGTCGCGTAGCGACGATTGAGTTTGGGCCGATGGTTTCAAGCGTCGCTACGCGACGCGAACCCTTCCGTGACCGTTCCCGGCCTTGAAAGGCCGGGCTAAATTCACACCGACGCTACGCGTCGAAAGACTGATACCGACCTTTGCGGCTTGCTGGACCAAGGTTCCTAAAGTTTGTTTGACAAAGCAGCTCAAATTGTCTTCGAACGGGTTGAATTCCTTGTGTCCTTCTTCGTTCCTGAGCGCGACGATGTTTTCGATTTGCCCGTATCCGTGGTGTCACCAACTTCACCCACCGCGGTTGCCGCCTTCGCTTCGGCATTGGGCACAATTGTTCGCGACTGTTGTTCGCTTCGCG
>DASQPM010000109.1:0-5239 GCA_035643935.1 Pyrinomonadaceae bacterium
CAGCGATCTTGCCCTGATGCAAAACAATGCCGCCAATCAACTGCACGTCGAAATGGCGCATGCCGGTGGTGCGTACACTTGCTTCTCTGACAATCGCAAAGGCTTCCGGCAAAATCTCGTCGAGGGCCTCTCGCTCGAGACGTTTGCGATCCTCGGCATCTCGCGCCCCGGCCACGGCTGTTTGCAATTGCTGTTTGAATTCTGTCGTGCGATTGCGAAGTTGTTCGTCTGAAAGTTTTTTTACGACAGGCTCGAGGGCGTTGATTTCCGCGACCAGAGACTCAACTGATTTAAGAAACCGCTGATTGCTGCTACCAAAAACTTTAGTAAGTAATTTATCGACACTCATAATCGTTATCTGAAATTAAGTGGCGCAAAACCGCCATCATTAGCTTTGATTTTATGCTTTCTGTTTGATTTTAGTTGAGCGTAGAGAGGCTAGGCAAGCGAGCGTTCCGGCACACCACTACGACGCAAGCTGCTTCTTGATGAGATCCACGACTGCCTGACGCGGCATTGTAAAATTGAGAATGATCTTTTTCCCGTTCGGAGATGCACTGGTGTTTCTCAGTAATATTTCTTCATCTTTTCCCGCGCGCGATTCCGCGCCAATCATTAATGCGGCATTAAACCCCTTCGCCAGCACCCGCGCGCTGTCGTCAGAAGATGCTTCTGATTCGACGGATGCAAGCACTTCCGTTTCACCCTGCTTGATAGTGAAAACCACCTTGGTGCCAGGATTGTCCTTGTCTATCGGCTTCAGATAGATAAGAAAGCCGCTGTCGTTCAGTGCGGCAATCATGCGTCCAAACAGATCGACGAGATTTTGATCGCCTTCCTTCTTGGTAAACTTCGGATCCTTTAATTTCCCGTCCTTATCAAGTTCAGCTTCGATCACGATCTCAAAAGGTTTATTCAGATCGAGCTGGCCTTTGTTCTTCAAGTCGTTGGCATAAATTGCGAAGTCCTTCAGCGCCTTTTTGTTGATTTCATTTTCTTTCGGCAAATCAATATTGTTCTGCGCCGCGGTCTTTTCCAATTCCTTTTGAGCTTCTTCAGGCGTCAGCTTTGTGTTTCCCGGACTCGTTGCGGGGCTAGGGCTGGCTTTGGCCACTTCAGCAGAAGAAGGAGAAGTAACCGGACTCGGTGACGCCGTGAGAGCCGGCGAGGGACTGGGCAAAGGCGATGGTTCTGGCGTGCTGAACCTTTGCGGTTGCGCTTGCGATATAAGCTGCGCCGCGGGAGCAACCGGAGGAAACGCCTGGGATTGATCCAGAGCAAAGTAACCTTCGGGGTAGTGAAACTTCTCGCCCCTCAACTCTACAATTTGTACATCGTCACCAATCTCGGTGTGTGCATACGGTTTGTCAACGAAGCTTGTATCGGCGATCAAGCTTGCCAAATTGAAGGCGTCGCGGAACGCGGGTACATACATGAGACAGGCAATGACAAGCAGATGCCCAACCAGCGAACCGCCAAGCAGCCGCAAAATAGTCGGCCACCGGAGTTCGTTCCCAACCTCAAAATTTGTGAAAAGCTCAGCCATTTTCCGATAGAAACGTCGTTGTGCGGCGTCGAGTTCCTCTTAGACGCGCCGTTGGCCCAATCCGTTGCGAGTTGGATCCAAGCCTGAAAAGTATACGTTAGCACTTTGGCCAGCAAGTGCCCAAAGTGTGCGATTTTCATCGCAGTGATGAGCGACTAAAAGCTACAGCGACCTCTTGGAGTAGAATGCCGCAATGCGCCCACGCGACAAATCACGAGGTAGCAGCCGAGGCAGGCGATTCGACGAAAGAGGCCGACGTAGGCGCCCCACGGAACAGCAGAAAGGCGCAAACAAGTCCGAGGCCTTCGACGACAGCAAAGCGCTATCTCGTTTGCGAGAAGCGCGGCAACTGCTCGCAGGGATTGGAAGCCCAACCCCACAACCTTTCAGGCCCGATGCTTTTCAACTTGAGGCCCTCGCGGCACTCGAATTTGAAGATGTCCTGGTGACTGCGCCGACGGGCAGCGGCAAGACGTGGATTGCACGCGAAGAGATCCGGCGCTTGCTCGAGGCCGGCCGGCGCGCGTGGTACACGACGCCGCTGAAGGCGTTGACTAACTCGAAGTATCAGGAATTCGCTGACGAGTTTGGCCCGGCACAGGTTGGAATCCTTACTGGCGATCGCAAAGAAAATACTGACGCACCGTTGATCGTCGGCACCACTGAAATTTTTCGCAACCAGCTTTTTGATTCTTTGCGTGGTGGCAGTGATGTCGATGCGGACCTGGTGGTGCTCGACGAGGCACATTATCTCGCCGACGAAGATCGCGGTCATGTTTGGGAGGAGGCGATCATTCTGACGCCTCCGCGTATTCGTCTGCTTTTGTTGTCGGCGACAATCGGCAATGCCGATCAATTCGCGGGCTGGATTGAAGAAGTAAGAGGCGTGCGGTGTAAAGTGGTGACGCGGCCGGGCGCGCGGCCCGTGCCTTTGCGCGCGGCGATGCTGCTGCCTGACAAACGATTGCTGCCGTTGTTGAATGAGCACGGAAAGTTGAACCCGGAGATTGCGGCGCTGCTGGGAAGTCAAAAGGAAAAAGGAAAAAGGCAAAGGTGAGGAAAAAGAAACGTAAAAGAACGGGAAAAGGAAGGGTAAGAAAAAAGGAAAACGGTATGAAATAAAAAAAGACGCAAGAGAAGGGGCACGAGTTACATGAAAGATATCAGACAACGAACTTTCGACTTCGCCCTCAGAATCATTAAGTTGTGTCAGCAATTAGAACAGGAAGGTGGGGTGGGTAGAACGCTTGGTTGGCAATTGTTACGTTCTGGAACTTCGATCGGGGCAAACATTGAGGAGGCACAAGCAGGCCAAAGCAAACTGGATTTCATTAGTAAGAATGCCATCGCCTTAAAAGAAGCACGCGAAACGATTTACTGGTTGCGGTTAGTCACCGCTTCAGATGCGGTGCGAAAGGGTCGTCTTTCCCCACTTCTAAGTGAGGCAGACGAACTGGCGCGGAAAATCGGAGCGATCATTGTATCTGCGAAGAGAGGGAAGAAATGAAGGCGCACTAATCGAAAAGCGTCGTTGGCTTTTTCCCTTTCTGGAAAGGGCGTTGCCGCGAACCCGAGAAATGGCGCCCGAGCGCTTTCCTTTTACCTTTTTCCTTTTGCCATTTTCCTTATGAAGCTCAGCATGCCCGAGCTGCCACCAGCCACGCTGCTGACGGCGCTCGGCTCTTACAATTTGCTGCCCGCCATCGTTTTCCTGCCAACGCGGCGCCGCTGCGATCAAGCTGCATCGGAAGCCGCGTATATGCGGCGTGATGCAAACGATCAACGGCGCGATCAGCGGCGCGATTTCATACGCAGCTTTGTCGAGCAGTTTCCCGAGATTCGCAACCATCGCCATTGGGAAACGATCGTGCGTGGCGGCGTGGCGGCGCATCATGCGGGGCACATGCCGGCGTGGAAACTGGTGATCGAAAAAATGATGAGCGCAGGCTTGCTCGATGCGATCTTCGCGACCGCCACCGTCGCCGCGGGAGTTGATTTTCCGGCCCGTAGCGTCGTGTTGACTGGCGCTGAAGCGCGCACTGGAAACGGCTGGCGACAGTTGACTGCTTCCGAGGTGCAACAGATGACCGGCCGCGCCGGCAGGCGCGGACGCGACAACGTTGGTTTCATAGTTGCCGCGCCAGGAATGCATCAAGACCCGGAGAGAATCGCGTCGCTGTTGCGGTCGTCGCCTGATCCTTTGCTTAGTCAGTTTCGCGCTACTTACAACACGCTGCTAAATCTGCTGGACGCTTACGGAAACTTTGCGCAGGTGCGCGAGATCGTCGAGAAGAGTTTTGCGCACCGCGAAGCGGCGCGCCAGATTGCCGCGCTGGAAAAAGCAACCGTCGAAACTGAGCAGCGAATTAAATCGAAGCTAAGCGAAGCCGATTGTGAGCTGTCACTTGACGTTGTGAAAGGATTTGAGCGACTGATCAGTGCCCGCGCGCAGTTGCAGGATTCAAAACCACAAACTCGTGCGGAAGTTCTGCATCGCTGGTTGGATGAAGTGGTCCAACCAGGTCGAGTTGTAGCTATTGGGCGAAGTGGTAAGCGCCTCGTCTTAGTCACGGAGAAGCGCGATGGAAATGTGCGCGGGCTGCGTGAAGACGGTCGCAGCGCCAGCTTTGCTCTTGAACGAATTGGTCGCGTCTACTCGCCGGTCTATCGTCTGAAAGAAGAGCTAATCGAAGAAGCGTTCGCAGAGATTCGGCGTCGGGGGAAAGAGCTTGTTATTGCTGAACCACGCTTGCGTGACGCGCATGACGCGGAGAGCGAGGCACTCAACCTGCTGGACCAGTTGGCTGAAAAACTGGTCCCGGCAGATTTCGATGATCGAAAACGAGCGAGATGCACCGAGACGCTTTGGGGATTACTCAGTGACGCAGAAGATCTCGAACGCGCCACTCGCCGCACCGAGCGCATGCGCGAAGAGGTGTGGCGACCATTTGCTCAACGCGCGCGCGTGCTTTCGTCGTTTGGTTATCTCGATTTTGAGGCAGAGAAAGTGACCAAGCGCGGCAGCTGGCTGGCCGATTTGCATATAGACCGTCCCTTGATAGTTGGCGAGGCCTTGCAAAGTGGATTATTCACCTCGCTCGACTTTATACGCATGGCAGCAATCGTCGCCGCGCTGACTGCGGATGAAGAACGAGACTATGGCGCCTTGGAATTGGAAGACGCATTGGTAAACAGCCTGTCGCAGTTTGAGGAAATTGGCTTTCGCGTTTCGTCAGAAGAGTGGAAGTTCGGCGTTGAGCCAACGCCAGAACTAAATTTTTCCGCGGCAGCGACGGCTGCTCATTGGGCTGGCGGAACTGAATGGTCTACGCTGGTGCGCGAAACGCGCGCCGAAGAAGGCGATCTCTTTCGCATGCTGTCGCGCACCGGCGAAGCGCTGTTGCAAGTTGCGGGCTTGCGTAAAGCTCATCCTGACGCGGCACGTATCGCGGCCGTGGCCGCTGATGCAATTCTGCGCGAGCCGGTTAGATAAGATTCTGAGAGGCCGAAATGAAGCAAAGAAAAACCTGGAAAGAGAAGTTAGCGGACAGCAAAGACTTGCCCAAGACTCTGGACATTCCCGATCGTTTAAAAGGGAAATGGGGCGAGGGAAATTTTGTCATTCCGGCCCCGGCTGAAGTTGATGAATTAATGCGCCGGGTTCCGAAAGGAAAACTGACAACCATTAACCAT
>DASQPM010000110.1:0-3582 GCA_035643935.1 Pyrinomonadaceae bacterium
CCCGGGCTGCTTTCAACAGCTTCGGCGTTCCTTGGCAAGGACACAGATAGCGGCGTTCGCGACACGATCAAGGAACGAGCGCGCGAATTGGAGAGTTTGGTGCGCGGCGCTTATCACGGCGCAGTGCACAATACGCAGACGTTTTTGACAATGTGCCACGACGACAATAAGGGGCAATTGAAGCTGGAAGACGATCGGCTGCGGATACATTGGCCCAACGTAGGCAAGCAACCAATCTTCAAGAAAGTAGCTGACAAGCAGCAACAAGCGACCGCGGCACTCGGCGGCACCTACCTAAAGGATCCGGTCACAAACAAAATTACCGGAGAGGATTTGGTTACTGTGCATCCCCTTGGCGGGTGCGTGATGGCCGACAGCGCCGAGACAGGCGTCGTGAATCACAAAGGACAGGTCTTTTCAGGTGAAAAAGGGACTGACGTTTACAATAGTCTTTACGTCAGTGATGGTTCGGTAATTCCCCGGCCGCTGGGTGTCAATCCCTTGCTGACGATTTCGGCTGTGGCCGAACGTTGCGCCGCGCTCATGGCCGAAGATCATGGATTCAGCTTCAAGTATGACCTGCCGTCAAAGCCACAAAGCGAAACAGCCCCGCTTAAACTCGGGGTTCGCTTCTCGGAAAGTATGAGCGGCTATTTTTCGGCCAGCGTAACTGACGACGGCGACGACGCGTACCGCCGCGGCTCCGATCAAGGACGAGCTGATGGGTCACCATTTCAGTTTATTCTCACAATCATTTCTGACGATCTCGAACGCACGATCGCCGATGTGAATTACGTCTCTCCAATGCTTGGCAGTGTGTTGGCGCCCGCGCTATCCACTCAAGCGCTAACGGTAACAGAAGGTCAGTTCAATTACTTTCTCCTGGACCGCGACCGAGTGGAAACGAAACGCATGCAGTACAAGATGAGGCTCTCTTCCGTCGAGGGGAAAACTTTTTACTTCTATGGATTCAAGGTCATTCACGACGACCCGGGTGTTGATAGTTGGTCCGACACTACCACGCTTTACATCACCGTTTACGAAGGCGAGAACGATCAGGGTCGCGTATTGGGCAAAGGGATCCTGCGCATCCCCGTTGCCTCTTTCATGCGTCAATTGACGACCATGCAAGTGACGAATGCGAAAGGACTGACGGAACGTTGGCAAGCGATGCTCAAGTTTGGCCGCTTCTTTGGCGGTCAGCTCGTTGATACCTATGGCGCAAATTTGATGTAGCAGAGACTCCAGGCCCGCGCCGGGAAAACTTCATTTTCCACTCAAAGGTTGCATATGCCTACACCCTTCATTGAATTGAGTACCGCAGACGCGCTTCAACTTGTCCGAACAAATATGGCGTTTGCCGGATCCCTCGGCCAATGGCTCGAGGACCAGGTAAAAATTGCGAACAGTCATACTTACGTAGCTCAACTAGCGCCGATAAAAATGACCAGGAAGATTCTTGCCTTCAGAAGGAAGACCCGCTTGAAGTTCCAGTTAATTACCGCGGGGAATGCAACGCTTCGTTTTCAAGGCTTGGATAGCGACCAAAAAAGCGTCGCGTTCAATCGACCATGGCGTCTCGACGCCCTCGGCGAAGCCGCCATTGCGCTCGTGCTTGATAGCGGAGTCGCTAATCATGCCGGTTGCGGACTGTCTGTCGACGCTGGCGTGCAGGGAAAAATTATCGAGGCACAAGATCTTGGAAAAGGACAAAGCGGCAAACAGATTTTCATTTGGCACTTCCGGATCATCGACCCGGCAGACATGGTGGGTTGGTACGATCCAATGCAACTTTCGCGCACTGCTATTGAAGTGTTTTTCTCTACGCTGTTTGGCCGCCACGCGGATTATCGTCTGATGGAGGCCTTGACGCCCGACTCGGACTCGCATTTTGATTTCACCAAGGAGTGGCAACCGGGCAGCAATAACCGTGAAGAAGAAAATGAAACCGGGAAAGAGCGCGAGGACATTTGGATCGATTATGTTGGGGATGTCGGTGATGGCTGGAACTCCACTTACACGATCGCCCACTGTCTTGCGCAACCCACCTTGGCAATTGCGCGAGATGATAATTCGACCAAAGAAACCTGTTTGACGAAACGGGGCGACATATTGATCTTTGGCGGCGATCAAGTCTACCCGATCGCGAATCGTCTAAACTACAAGCAACGTCTGCTGGGCCCCTATCAAACGGCGCTCGAGTCCTGCGACCAACCCCGACCGCATGCGTTTGCGATTCCCGGCAACCACGATTGGTATGACAGTTTGGTTTCGTTTACGCGTCTGTTTTGCCAGAAAAGATTTTTTGCCGGTTGGCAGACTAATCAGTCGCGAAGCTATTTCGCTTTAAAATTGCCAGGCCGCTGGTGGTTGCTCGGCACCGATGTGCAACTCGATTCAGACATCGATGTACCACAGGTGAATTATTTCAAGAAAGTTGCGGATGAGGAGATCGAACCGGGCGATCGCGTGATCATTTGCACCGCTGAACCTCATTGGGTTTATGCAGCCTTATATGCGAAAGATGATTCAAACTATAACGAGAATAATCTGGCGTTTTTCGAGAAAAAAATTATTGGCAGCAAAGCCAAGGTGGTGGCGTTCATGGCCGGTGATCAGCATCATTATCGACGATTTGCAACTAACGACGGCCTTCAGAAGATTACTGCCGGCGGGGGCGGCGCATTTCTACATCCCACCCACGGAGAAGAGATCGAGAGTCTCCCTGGAAACTTCATCCATCGACGAAGTTACCCATCCAGATCACGATCCATTGCGTTGTCGCTTCTGAACCTGGTGTTCATTTTGCGCAACCCGTGGTTTGGCATGGTCACCGGACTCTTCTATATGCTTACCGCCTGGACTGTTAAGGCCAATGTAGCGCCAGCACATTCATTCACTGACGCGGCCGTTATTGTGCTGCACAAAATGGTGGCGAGTCCGGCAGCGGTGTTTTGGGTCGTATTGCTCTTCCTGGGCTTTGTCCTTTTCACTGATACTCATTCGAAACTTTACCGTTGGATTGCCGGGCCCGTGCACGGGATGGCGCATGTGCTTGCCGTTTTCTTTATTGGCTGGTGGGCAACTTACCTATCGGTAAATTATGTTGACGCGTTTGATTCATTCTGGCAGCTGGTCAGTGCCGGAGCGATTATTGTCGTTGGCGGCTGGCTGGTCGGCTCAACAATTATGGGTCTCTATCTCTTAATTTCACTCACTCTTTGCGGACGTCATTCGAATGAAGCCTTTTCTGCGCTCGCGATTCAGGACTGGAAAAATTTCCTGAGAATAAGAATCGAGGAGAACGGCAATCTAACAATCTTCCCCATTGGCATTCCCAAGGTGCCCCGCAAATGGAACCGCCGCAAAGATGGAGAGAATGGACCTGGTTATGAGCCGCAACCGAAAAACGCTATCAAACCGGTGCTGATTGAAGGCCCAATCCTGTTCACGCCGGTCGCCGGACCAAATGGCGACGTCATCGTCACCATGTCCGATCAGGCCTGCTTAAAGAGTCCGAATATGAATGCTGCTAATGGCCACGCCTGAGCTGCATGTTTTGCTAGTAAGAAAGAGGTAACG
>DASQPM010000111.1:0-2336 GCA_035643935.1 Pyrinomonadaceae bacterium
CAGCCAGGAAAAGCATCATAAGGACAAGCATGCTTCAAAGATTGGCTCTGCTCCGCAGCGTGCCAAGAACGTCCAAACCGAAAAGAAAGCTGCACCTGTCGCCGACAGCACTGCTTCAAAGGCCGAAGCTGCAAAACCAACTCAACCAGTAGAGCCAACGCAGCTGGAGAAATCGCTTGTCGTCCTTTCCAAACTTAAAGAACTGGAGTTTCATTCACGAGCGAATATCGAGAAGCTCGCGGAACTCAGCCTGACGATCGAGGAGGAACTCAAACAAAAGCCGTTCGCTGAAGGGATCGGCGCCGTTTACGCCGCGCAGAATGCATTTCAATCCAAGATCTTGGAGTTGATCGGGGCCTACGAAGCGGAGTGCGGTCGCCTGTCGGGTTCTGCCTGACATCCGATGTTAATCGGCTAGGACGTCGATTTTTCTTGCCGCTTTTTTTCGCGCCAATGAGCAATCAGTTTCGAACGATACTCAAAGACTAGTAGTCAATAAATAAACAGCTATGAAAATGAAAAATCTGTTCACAATAACGGCGGTCAGCGCCGGACTTGCGTTTGGTGTGACCGCCCAGGCAAAGGAGAGAGAACACGAAGAGCAAAGCATCAGCAGTTCTGATGTGCCTGCTGCGGTGCAGCAAGCTGCACAGGCCGAAGCAAAAGGCGGAACGATTGTTCGCTGGGAGAAAGAGGGCGCCAACTTTGAAGCCGTGATCGACAAGAATGGCAAGCAAATTGGTGTCGAAATGGATGCCAACGGCAAGGTGCTGAGCAAGCACAACGAAGCCAAAGAGCACAAAGAAAAAGGCGAGAAATACTGATGATTGGGTGGATCGCGTTGTCTTCAACGCGATAGTGGGTGAAGCGCGGCGAAGATGGATCGTTTCCTAACATCGTCTTCGCCGCCTTCTTTAGCACTAAAAAACCCGATTGATGTCAAGCCTGGAGCATCCTCGTCCCAAGAACCCGATTATCTTCGCCTAATCAAGCGCTGAAGGCGCGAGCCAATGTGCCGAAACGGCTAAAGCTTATGCAAACACGCGAACGCTTGAGTAAATTACTCCGCCGAGGATTGCTCCAATAGCCACCAAGGCAACGTCGCACTTCAGAAAGGCGATTAGAAGAAAGCAAATCACCGCGATCCCGACAGTGGGCCAGTCGACAAGCGCCTCCGGAATCAAATCCAGCGATACAACTGCAATCACACCGACAACTGCTGCACTCACCCCGGCGAGGAATGCCTGAATCATATGATTGTCCCGTACTCTTTCGATGTAATGAACGCCGACCATTACGAAGAAGAACGAAGGCAAAAACACAAAGAACGTAGCCAAGACCGCTCCAGTAACTCCGCCGGCGAGGTAACCCACGAATGTAGTGAACAACATGAATGGCCCGGGCGTCGCCACACTAAGCGCCACCCCATCGAGCAATTGCCCATGGGACAGCCAGTGATATTGCGCAACTGCTCCGCGGTCCACGAAAACAAGCGACGCATAGGCGCCCCCAAAGCTCAACAGCCCTGTTTTGAAAAACAACCAGGCGATCTGGAACAAGCGCGAATCGCCAAACGGAAGCAGAAGGCCAAGTCCGCCAATTGCCGCTGGCAATGTCGGTGCAGTTTTCTTCAGCAGCGGCCAGCCTTGCTCGATTAGTAGATTCAAAAGACCGGCTATTAAGAGGATCAACAGGAAATTGATTCCGGCGAAACGCATTCCTACGAATGCACCGACGAGCAAAGCTGCCAGAAGAAAATTCCTGATTGCAGCGCGACCAAGTTTGATAATGCCGGCGGCTATGATGCCTAGGACGGCGGGCTTGAGAACGTAGAGCGCGTTGTTAACCTGTGGCAACTGGCCATACTTAACGTAAAGCCAGCTCAGAACGATCATCGCGATCGCGCCCGGTAAAATGAACGTGAGACCAGCCAGAATGCCGCCCCATAGCTTGCGTTTCAGATAACCGACGTAGATCGCCAACTGCAAGGCTTCTGGCCCGGGAAGCATGTGACAGAAAGCCATGATCTTGACGAATCGATCCTTCGATAGCCACTGACGCTTTTCTACCATGTGATTGAACATCATCGCGATCTGCGCAACTGGTCCGCCGATGTTGACGAAACCGAGAAAGAGAAAATAAAGAAACACCTCGCGCCACGAAGGCAGCCGACCATCTGGCAGCGAATCCGTCTGGTCCTGGTCCGTTGTTATCATCACCAAAACAGCCTTAACGCCGCTGCAAAAATGCGTACAGTGCATCGAAACACTCGAAGCCCCGGCGCAAGATTTCCTTGTCTGGCAATCCTTCCTTTGCCCAACCTTTCAGAACACGAT
>DASQPM010000112.1:0-2648 GCA_035643935.1 Pyrinomonadaceae bacterium
TTCGTCGACTCTGAGCAACTGTTTTATCCACCCGATCCCACTGAGCGCAGTTGTTATCTCGGGGGCACAGTCGCGACGAATGCTTCGGGGGCGCGCACATTCAAATATGGAGCAACGCGGCAATATGTACAGCGGCTGAAGATTGCGCTGGCAACGGGCGCCATAATCAATCTGAGACGCGGCGAACTGCGCGCCGGCCAGTCTGGACAAATAAAGATCCCACTTTCGTCCGGCGCATTTATTGAAGCGCGTTTGCCAACCTATCAAATGCCACACACGCGCAAGCACGCTTCTGGTTATTACGTGGCGCCGGAAATGGATTTGCTTGATCTGTTCATTGGCAGTGAAGGCACGCTCGGCGCCATCGTGGAAATTGAAGTTGGATTGCTCCCAAAACCGGAAGCTTTGTTAACTGGCGTGATTTTCTTTAACTCCGAAAATGATCTGCTTGCTTTTGTTCAAGCTGCACGCAGTCGTTCGCTGACTAATCGAGATTTGCGAAAGTCAGGGACGAAATTCGGCGCACTGATGGACAAAGCGCTCGAGGTAACTGACCGGCAAACAAGACAATTGTCTGGCCAAGCAGAGCCAGTAACGAATCTTGACGCGCGCGCGCTGGAATATTTCGACAGCGAGTCGCTTGACTTCCTGCGCCAGAAATACGAAACGATCCCGGCGGAAGCGGTTGGCGCCGTTTTCTTCGAACAGGAAACTACAGCCGCGACCGATGATTCGTTGCTGAATGAATGGCTTGTGTTGTTGGAGCAACATCAGGCTCTCGTTGATAAGTCGTGGTTCGCGACCAGCGAAACGGATCAGGCCAAGCTGCGCGAGTTTCGTCACGCGCTCCCGGTCTTGATGAATGAATGGTTTGCGAGCCACCACCAACGCAAAGTGTCTACTGATATGTCAGTGCCCGACGCCGAGTTTCCGGCGATGCTGCGGTTCTATCAGGAGACGCTGCGGCCTGCTGGTTTGCGCTACACAATCTTTGGTCACATTGGAGACAATCATGTTCATGTCAACATCCTGCCGCGCAACGATGAGGAAGCGGCGAAGGCGCGCGAGATTTACTTGCTGTTTCTAAAGCGGGCCGCTGCCGTTGATGGCACGCTGTCAGCAGAACATGGGGTTGGAAAACTCAAGCGCGATTACCTCCGCCTCTTTTACAGCGAAGAAAACCTCCACGAAATGGCAGCACTGAAACGCGCATTTGATCCGGCGGGTATACTCGGCCGCGGAAATATTTTCTCCGAAGACTATTTGTGATAGTCAGTGGTCAGTAGTCCGTTGTCAGTTGCAATATTGCTTCGACCACCGACTACTTGATTGACAACTGACAACTGACGACTGACAACTAACTAAGCCAACAATGTTCAGATTCACTACAGCCGGAGAATCTCATGGACGCGCCCTAGTCGCGATCGTTGAAGGTCTGCCTGCGGGTATGCCGGTGGACATGGCCGCGATCAACCACGAACTCAAGCGCCGGCAATGGGGCTACGGTCGCGGCGGGCGAATGAAGATCGAGCAAGACGAAGTCGAGATTCTGAGCGGCGTGCGGCATGGCTTAACGCTCGGTTCGCCCGTGGCTCTCTTGATCGAAAACAAAGACTGGGCGAACTGGACGGATGTGATGACCGCCGAGCCGCGCGAGGCGGCGCCGAAAAAATCGCGGGAATTGAAACGCCCGCGTCCCGGGCATGCAGATTTAGCCGGCGGACAAAAGTTTGCAGCTCGAGATTTACGAAACGTACTCGAACGCGCATCGGCGCGAGAAACTGCGGCGCGCGTCGCGTGCGGTACGCTTGCTAAACAGCTTCTAGCAGCATTTGGAATTGAGATACTCAGCCACGTTGTGCAACTCGGTGGCATTCCCGAGCAGCCATTGCAGTTGACTTGGGATGAAATCGCTGCGATTCCTGAAGACGCTCCATTGCGCTGTTTTGACTCACGAGTACAGCAACTCATGATCGAGCTAATTGATAAAAAACGGGAATCGGGCGATACGCTAGGCGGCATCTTCGAAGTGGCCGCGCGTGGCATTGTTCCCGGTCTCGGTTCACACACGGCCTGGGATTTGAAACTCGACGGCCGCCTGGCGCAGGCAGTGATGTCCATTCCCGCGGTGAAGGCGGTGGCAATCGGAGCCGGCAGCGAAGCAAGTGCATTGCCGGGGTCGGAAGTCCACGACGAAATCGCTTACAACAACGAGACGAAGGAGTTCATACGCGAGACGAATCGCGCCGGCGGTCTGGAAGGCGGCATAACCAATGGTGAAGAGTTGCGCATTCGCGGCCACATGAAGCCGCTTTCAACTTTGCGACGTCCGTTGCGCTCAATTGATATTGACACGAAGCAGGAAGAACTGGCTGGCTTCGAACGTTCAGACATCACGGCGGTGCCGGCTGCGGGAGTGATTGGCGAAGCGATGGTGGCCTTGACTCTGGCGGGCGCGCTGCGCGAAAAATTCGGTGGAGATAATTTAGGAGAAATGAAACGCAACTACGATGGCTATCGCGAGCAGTTGCGCGGCTACTAGTAGGACAGGCATTCCTGCCTGTCCTAGTTCCGGCTTTGCCGCCTTCCGTGCGGTAAAGGCTTTGCCTTACCGGAGCGTGCTTCTTATTTCCTTTCGCCGAGGCTAA